>CAXUCQ010000131.1:739-7489 GCA_964249295.1 uncultured Armatimonadales bacterium
TGCGATGTGTGAGCAGGGGTACAGGAGGCGCGGCCGGGCGGCTACAGACGAGAGAGGCGGCATCCGTCGGGCCGACACCGGGGGCTGCCTCACCGAGCGGCGGTCGCGCGGACTACGCTGCGGGGCGGGCGTTCTGTGCTACAATGGGGACAGATGGAAAACTTCGGCGAGTATCTCCGGTCGCGGCGCCGCGCACGCGCCCTGACACTGGGGCAGTTGTCACAGCAGGCGGGCGTCCACAAGGCGACGCTGTCGCGCTGGGAGGCGGGGACGCACACGCCGCGCGTGCCGGAACTGGTGCGCGTGCTGGACGCGCTCAGAGCGTCGCCCGCCGAGCGGGCGCGGGGGCTGAACCTGCTGGACACGCCCCGCACGGTCGTCGCGCTGCGCCACGAGGCCGACGCGGCGACCCTGCGCGTCTCGCTGGGCGACCTGCTCTACGGCCTGCGCCTGCGGGCCGCGCGGACTCGGGCCGACGTCGCCCGCGCGGCGGGCGTGTCCCGCTCCCTGGTCTCGCAGTGGGAGAACAACGCCGCGCTGCCCACGACGGCCCAACTCCACGCCGTCGCGTTCGCGCTGGGCGCTTCGGCGGAGGAGGTCGGCGCGCTTTCGACCCGGACGTTCGCGCCCACCCCCCTGGGTAACAGCCGCGACGCGCTCCTGGACCGCTTCCAGCACACCATGCTCTGGGACCCCGGCATGACGCGGGCGATGTACACGCTGCACCTGCTGTCGCTGCTGGCCGGGTTCGGGCGGCTCCTGCGCGAAGGCCGGGCCGACATCGGCGATCTCGCCCTGATCGTGTCCGGCTTCGGCAACAGCGCCCTGGCCTGGGACAACGACACCGCGGCCCAGGATCACTACCACCGCCGGGCGCTTGCCCTGGCCGCCCCGTCCCGCCGGCCCCTCCACTTCCACATGGCCTACGCGGTCCGCACCCTGCTCGACCCTAAAACGGACCCGCGCCCGCTGTCGGAGCGCGTCAGTGACGCGCTCGCCTGGCAGCCCCGGTTCCCCACGGCGGCGGGCCGGGCGTACCTGCTGTCGTTTCTGGCCGGCGCCCTGGCCGAAGAAGCCCCGGACGAGGCGCTGCGCCTGGGCGGGCGCTACCTCGCCCTGGTCGCAGACGACCCCGACGAGTCCCCGTGCCGCCTGCGGGATTTCGGCAACCTGCTGCGCCGGAGCGGGCGGCCCGCCGAGTCCGTCGCCTTCATCGCCGCCCTGCAGCCGCAGGACGCCTACCGCGCGGGCCTGAAGCAGCTGGAGATGACGCAGGGGCTGGCCCTGCTCGGCTCAGTCGCCGAGGCGGGCCGCTGCCTCGGCGCGGCGAAAGCGATCCTGTCCGGCGTCGACGCGGCGCACGCCCAGGCCGTGATCCGCGACCTGGAACGTTCCCTCGGCTGACGCGCCCCAGGCCGGGGAAGGCGGCCACGGGCGGGGGCCGTCAGAGGTCGTCCATGGGCCGTCAGAGGTCGTCCATGGGCCGTCAGAGGTCGTCCATGAACTGCTCCTCGGCGGCCTCCCGCTCGCGGCGCGAGTCTGCCGGGGGCGTCATTCCCGCCGGGGGCGCGATCCCGTGCGCCGACAGGAACGCTTCCGGCGCTTCCCAGAGGTCCTGCACGTCCCCCGTCACCTCGGCCACGCCCTCGGCGGCCACGGCCACGAGCTGGCACCGCTTCCACTCCGACCGCGCCTCGATGTGGTCCAGGCCCTCCTCGGCGGCCAGGTGCGCCATCAGCGCCTGATAGCCGTCCAGTCCCAGCACGATGATCTTGGGCGTCAGGCCCGCGTCTTCCATCGCCTCGATCCCGTCTTCGAGCCGCCGGAGGAGTTTTCGGACGGCGTTCGGGTTCATCGCCGCGTTGTTCGGGTCCATGCGCCGCTTCCTTTCCAATGTCTTACGGAGCGGAGGCCCCCCGGCCCCCAATTCTGGGGGAGTAGGAAAACCGTCCCACAATGCCGCCCTCCCTGCGGAAGCGCTTCGTGAAGCGTGACTCTGACTCCCCCAGGATTGGGGGCCGGGGGGCCTTCCTCCCCCGCCCCATCCCCTACGGGCCGACTTCTTTGGCGAGGCCGATGTCGATGCCCTGGCCGCCGCCGGTCTGGACGCAGTGGACGGCGAGCGTGACGGTCGCGCCCGGCTGCAGCAGCGCCCGCGCGGCGGGCGTGATGTCCAGGGGCGCGTAGCCGCTGTTGTAGCCCTGGTCGTCGGCGGCGGGGATGCCGTTGACGTAGACTTCGACGTCCTCGTCGTGGTAGACCATGAACGCCAATTTGCCGCTTGTGTCGGCGGGCAGCGTGACGGTCCGGCGCAGCCAGATGTCGCCGGGCGTGTCCGTCCAGGGCGTGCGGACGTTCGTCCAGCCGACGGGGGTGCCGAACGCGCCGGGGCCTTGCTTCCAGGCCGAGTCGTCGAAGCCGGGCTTGGTCCAGTCCGCGGGGACGGGGCCGGTCGTCAGGTAGCGCCAGACCTGCGGCGCGGACGCCGAGGTGGGGATCAGATACTCGCCGGCGGCGGGCGGGGTCGGCGTCGGCGCCCAGTCTGCCGCCTTCTCTTCGTCGCCGCGCGACCACTTGTCCCACACGGCGCGGTCGGACAGCATCTTGACGAACAGGCCGCCGACCACGGGCCGGGCGTGCATGCCGCCGCTCTTGATGTCGTCGGTGACGTAGGAGTCGGACAGCGGGTCGCGGGTCGTCGTCCGCGTCAGATACCCGTACACAGGCGCGACCAGTGTCTGGAAGTCGGTGTTATTGGTCGCCAGCGTCGCGCTCCACACCGACCAGTCCGTCTTGGTCAGGTGCGTGCGGCTGTCGAGCGGGACGCCGTAGGGCTGCAGCACGCTCTTGTAATACGCCACTTCCTTGGCGCGCACGGAGGGCGGGAAGACGTTCAGGCCCAGGATCTGGTCCCACACGAGGTTGTACTTCTGGCTCCAGGTGCCGGGCCTGTCGAACGCCAGCAGCGAGTGGTCGCCCGCGTCCGCCGTCTGCACCCAGTGGATCGCGTCGGCGTGGGCGAGCGCGGCGTACTTCGCGGCCCCGGCGGCGTCGCCGCGCCGCTTGCACATGTCGCCGTAAGCGGCCAGGGCGACGATGGCCTTGACCGACAGGTTGGCGTTGTGCGCCAGATGCCCCATGAAGTCGTCCGTACACAACTGGTCGCCGGGGTCCAGCCCGTACTGCGCCAGGTAGTCCGCCCACGTCGACAGCACCCGCCAGTAGGGCTTGATGAAGGCCGCACTGCCGTCCTCCTGGGTGATGGCGTCGCACAGGATCAGCATGTTGCCGCTCTCCTCGACGGTCATCTCCTCGCCCGCGTTGCCATTCGCCGACGCGATGGGGTACGTGCCGAGGTCGTGCGGCGAGTTGGGGAACTTCCACACGGGCGACGAGGCATACGCCAGCACGGGGACGACGCCGGCCTTGGCCAAGGTCGGGCTGAGCAGCAGCATCATCGGGTCCTGGGGGAAGATCACGTCCACGGTGGCGATGTCGCCGTTGGACGTGTCCTCCTTGGTGAACAGCAGCGGCTGGCCGTGGGCGTCCACGGCCAGGCCGTTGGCCGCCAGGCACTCCCGATAAGCCAGGGCGGCGATCTGCGCGTATTTCGCGCCGCCTTCTCGGGCCAGGTCGGCCATCAGGCTGTCGTCGAACTGGGCGCAGCGACGCGCCAGCGCGGGGTAGTCGCGCTCGGCGCTCTGCAGCATCATGCTCGGCGTCACCCCGTTGCGCCGCCAGTAGGGCTGCAGGTTTTGGCCCGCGAACTTGATCGAGTACAGCTCGTCGTAGGCGACCATCAGGTGCCGCTCGACGGGCGCGGCGGCGACCCGGCCCAGGTCGAACGTGAAGGCGAGCACGGGCTGGTCGTCGGCCACGGGGCGCGGCTGCCGGGCGTCGTCGGCGGCGGGCAGACTGCCGTCCCGCACGAAACCGGCCAGCAACTCCGGGGCGCCGCCGATGGCGCTTTTGGACTGCGCCGTGGGCGCGGCGAGGTAGGCGTAGCCCCAGTCGATGCGCGTGTCGTCGCCGGCGGGCCGCAGCAGGGTCTGCGCCTGGGCGCCGACGCGCAGGGCGGTCAGCGGCCCCATCGCCTCGCGCCGCCAGGCGACGGCCTGCGCGGGCTTGTTGACGGCGAGTTCGGAACTTGCACTGTCGTAGAGCGCCACGGCGTGGGCCTTGCCGTCGACGGAGCGCACCTGCCAGGTGAGGTAGCTGAGCGGGCGCGAAAGCGCGTTCAGGTCGTGCGGCAGCGCCGCCGTCAGGAACGTCAGGGTGACGTGGACCTGCGGGTTCTCGAACTGGTAGACGCTGCGCGTGGGCGTCACGCGCAGGCCCGTCTGCGGCAGGGCGGGGACGGCGTCGGGGTCGTCGCCCATCAGCCGGTACGCCCGGCCGTCCACGCGGATCAGGCTGACCAGCGAATGTTCGCGGTGCGTCCAGTGCTGCGTGTTCTTGTCCGTGAGATGGTCGGCCTCGGACCAGACGCTGAGGTAGGGGTCGCTCGTGACCAGCGGCACGGCGGGCGGGCGGAACGGCACCCCGGCGTCCGCCGCCTGCGCGGGCGTCTGTGCAGGCGTGGGCGTCTGCGCGGGCGCCGGGCGCGGGCCGAGCAGCATCGCGCCGACGCCCATCGCCAGCGCCCTGGCGGCCCGGATTTTCCGGTGGCTCCTCGCGGTGGAAGTTCGAAATCGCGTCATGAACACTTTCTCCTTAACACTTTCTCCTTAACACTTTCTCCTCGGTGCGGCCCCGACGGCACGGTGGAATCGCCGCCATAGTGATATATCGACACTACCACAGCAGAAAGGATTTGTCAACGGCGCGGGGACCCGTCTCCTGAAAGACCCACCTCCTTGCTTCGTTCCTCACTTCACAGGGGTCCTCCCGATGCGGGAGGACGGACGGGTGGTGGGCATTATGCTGCGTCCGTTTGACAATCCCTGCGACGGCTGGCCGTGGAAAGCGGGTGTGCCTTCCGCCCCACGCGCCGTCTGTCCTCCCGCAGCGGGAGGACCCCTGCGGAGGGAGGCACGACCGGAGCAAGGAGGTGGGTCCTTCACGGATTCCTATTCTCTTACGGCCCGGATGCCGGAAGGGTCGTTGTGCTGGAGATCCGTCACCGCCAGGCCGACCACGACCGGGGCGGACCCAGACGACGCCGCGCGGCGGACGATGTTGCCCCGCAGCGAGACGAGGCCGCAGTGCGCCAGGCGGACCGGCGCGGCGGGTTTGACGCCGGGCGGCCACGCAGTCGGCACAGTCAGGGTGTTGCCGACGACCGAAACGCCGTCCGCCCACCCGATGTCCATGTCGCCCTGGTAGTCCGCCGTCATGCGGTTGTCGCGGAGGACGATGTTTCTGTTGCCCACGGCCCCGTCGCCGTGGACCAGGATGGCCGCGCCGCCGTACCCCGCGCCGCCGTTGTGGCGGAAGACGTTGCCCTCGACCGTGACGTTCTGCACGTAGTCGGCCTCGCCCCAGTCGTACTCCGGGCCGAGGCTGACCGCCGACATGCCGCAGTTTTCGAGCACGTTGCCTTTGATCAGGCCGCCGTCGGCTTTGGCGAGGATGCCGCGCGAGCGCGTGTCGCCCAGGCGGCAGCCGATGATCCTGTAGCCCGCGCCGTCCCCTTGCGGATTGCTCAACTTGGCGTCCGCCGGCACGCCGCAGTCCCTGTCCAGCGTGACCGTGGTCGTGCCGTCCCCGTTGTCTTTCAGCGCCGTGGCCGTCGCCTGGGCGAAGAAGCCCTTCGTGTCGGAGATGCGGACCGGCCCGCCGACCCGGACGCCGCCGACCCCGCCTTTGAGCGTGAGTACAGGCCCCGACACGGCCCGCACGGTCTGGAAGCCGCCGTGGATGGCGATGCAGTCGTCCAGGAAGACGCCCCGGAAGACGCAGCCCTCGATGTCCGGGCCGGGCGCGGAGCCGGTCATGTGCATCCCGTCGGCGGCGTTCGTGACCAGCGGGTCCTCGGTCGCCCCGCCGGGGCGCGGGCCGAGCGCCCAGACGCAGTGCAGGTAGTGGTTGCCGCCGCCGCCCTCCTCGCGCAGCGGGGCGAAGCCGTTGCGCTCCAGCGTCACGTCTTTGACGACACAGTCGCGGCTGTCGTGGACGTAGATCTTGAACGGCGCGTCGCCCCAGCGGCCCACCAGCCGGTCGCCGACGTCGGCACCGCCCATGTGGGCGCGGAACGCGCCGCCCGGCAGCGCCTCGTCTTTGACGCCGTAGGAGTCGCCGCAGCCGACCTTGAGCAGCCGCGTGCGGGCGTCCACGACGTTGACGTCGCCGCCCAGAAAGCCCTTTCCTTCGACGGCGGGCGGGACCGGGTAGCCCGCGTCAGGCCGCCAGTCGCAGTAGGGCCTGCCGTCGGCGTCCCGGCCCACGGCGACGACGCGGCCCTGGTAGGCCGTGACCTGGGTCTGCGACAGCAGCGGCCCGGCGACGGTGACGCGGGCGCAGTCCTGCAGGTCGATGCCGTCGTGCATCCAGGCCAGGTCGGTCAGGATCAGCGTGACGTGGTAGGCGCTGAGGACGGCGTCCCGCCAATGCTTCAGCGTCAGCGCCGTGTGACCGACGGCGGGCAGGACGTACACGCCGGGCCGGATGACGATGCGCCGCGCGCCGCCGTCGTAGGCGCCCTGCACCGCCCCCGCCAGCGCCTCAGGGTGGGCCGGGTCGCCGACGATCGCGGGCGGGGGCGAGATCGCGGGCGCGGGTCCGGCCAGGACCTTGGCCGCCGTCATCAGC
>CAXUCQ010000132.1:0-7423 GCA_964249295.1 uncultured Armatimonadales bacterium
GCCTCAGCGCGCCGACTCGGCAGGGCGAGGCCGCGCACGAACCCCAGAGGGTCCGAAGTCGCTCCGCGCGGCGACACGCCCGCCGCCGGCCACGCACTGTCCGAACGGGGGACAAAGGGGTTGAGGTCGGGCTGTACACGCGCGAGTACCGCGTCAGGTAAACCCCTGGTGGTTAGGAATGGGAGACGCCCTGCTCGGTGTGTGGCCGAGACCGTCGGTGCAATCGCGGCCCCGCGCGTCGTGATGCGTGGCTCGTCCGCTCGCGGCGCGGCCCGAAAGATGGGGACCGGGAGCGGAGGAGTCTGGCGCCCTAACGCCTGTGGCTGATCTCGCCGATCCCGAACGGCTGCTCCACGGGTCTCAACAGCCCCGATCTCGCCGGTGCCGTCAGTGTAAGACCGCGCCGCGCGGCGCAGACGCGGCAAAGACAGCCTCGGAGCAAGCGGCTCACGCGCAGACACTTCTGCCCCGGCCACCGCCGGCCACCGCCGGCCGAGTCGAGAAACAGAAGTGGGCAAGGCGTCTGGAGCGCCGAGGCGCTGGCCCAACTCCCATGCGGATTGTGCGGCTCGCAGCGGTGACCGCTGACCGACGGCGGGGTGAGCCTCGCCCCCCTCCGAGGCTGACTCGGCAGCGGCCTGCCCGGACGGCACCGGCGGGACACTCCGCATGCCGATCATGGACGGCATCCCACTGAGGGGCAACGGCAGACGCGGCTCGGCGGAGGGCCGCGTCGGCTGCGTTGCTCTGCTGCGAGCCGACACCACTGCCTCGGACGCCGTCTCGGCGGCGTATCGCGCCGTCGTGGGGGCCGTCATCCGAGGCAGCAAAGCGAACGCCGCGAGCGAGGGACGCTCGAAGACAGTCTGGGCGACGGGTTCTGCCGTCAGCTTCGGCAGCGCCAACAGGTGGGACCCGGCAGGGCTGAAGATCGGGCGCGCGAAACCGGGTACGGGTTCTCGATCAGCCCGCTCCGGCGCCGGAGATGCCTGACCCAGCCAGGACACGAGCGGCACGGGGGGATAAGACAGCGCCATCGGCAAGGCGGCGCGGTCTTTCTCCACGACCGTCTCGGCGGGCCGGGCCGGCGACGTCGCGCGCTGCGCGACGGCCTCCGCCAGCAGTTCCGGGAATGCGGAACGGATCGGCGTCTGGTCCGTCAGACCTGTACGGACGATCTGCGCCGTGGCATGATGCAGTTGCAGCACGGCGGGCAGGGGACGGATCGCACTCAGCGTGTCCGGCAGCAAAGGGAGCCGACGACGGACGGCCTGTCGCCCCGGAACTGACGCTAAAGGCGTGTCTCCGATCATCGCCCGGCGGCTGTCAGGCCGCGCCGATGCCTGCTCCGGCGGCAGAAAAGGAAACGCTGCAGGAGCGCCGTTCGAGGGAGCCGCCGTCTGTGAGGACACAGCCGCCAGGTTTTGCATCGGCAGGCGTGCAGAATACGGGGTGCCGTCGCTTCCGAGTCCGTTCTCGGAAGGGCCGCCCGGCAGACCACGGAGCCAGTGCAGATAATACAGAGCCGGCGTGTCGAAAGACCAAGCGCCGGATTGGTAGCGTGACAGCAGGGCGGAAAGCCAATCGGCCCGACCTTCTGCCGGACGGAAGTCTGATCGGGACGTGAGCGACTGCGCCAGCGCCGCGGCGGCCTGTCCCAGTGTCCCCATGGCCGCCGCACGGCGCGCGCCGAGCGGCCTGAAGCCCGACGTGCGGCGTCCGAGCGCGCGCGCAAAAGCGCGCGTCGCTTCGGCGGACTTCGGCGGCTGCAGTTCCCCGACTCGATCTTCTTGTGGCGGCATGGCGTTCGGCCTTCCGGTCAGCCTCAGCTGGATGAGGGCAGCAGCCCCTCGTGCGCAATCTCAAGCGTCTCGACAGCCAGGGAGCCTGTCTCCGCTTTCAGCTCGGGGCCGGTCCACTTGCAGGGCCAGGCGTTCTTCAGGTCCCATTGGCGCTTGATGTTCTGCTGGGAGTCGTAGATGACGATCGAGATGTTCTGGCGGACGACCGGGCCTGTCACGTTCTGCGTGTACCAGTCGTAAAGCGCGCGCGTGTCGTCCATCCCGCGCTTCAGCGTGATGTTCTTGTACTTGGTGCGGACGGGGAGCTGGTGCGTGTAGGTGTTCTCACCGCCCTCGATGAACTCCATCACCTCGGTCTCGATCATCAGCGACGAACACTCGCGGAACCCCGCGATCTCGATCTGGCCGAGCTGCACCCAGAAACGAAGGCCCATGTGTGGGTCGTGGGACGGGGTGTCACGGCCGTTCGCCTGCGAGAGCGAAGACGTGTTCCTGGTGACGCGCCGCTGCATCTGCTGACCGAGGCTGAGGTCGCCCCTCAGATCGACTTTCAGGTCGCCTTTGATCTTCGTCATGGGTCGCATCTGTCTTAACCTCTCCGGTACGCCTGACCGCGTTTGTTGCTTTGTGCGAGTTCTTTCCGCATCAGATCATACACATGGTCGGCCACCAGGCGCGGACTGGGCATGGCCATCGGCCCGCCCGCGCCGGACGGCGCAGCCGCGGGCGCCATGAGCGTGTCCGCCCCGAGTGTGGCAGGGCCGCCGGCGAAGCGGGCAAGCTGCATCGCGGGGCGCTCGATCTCACTGCGCTGAACCGGCGGGCGGCTCGTCTCCACGGTTCTGAGTTGGGTCACGTCGCGGACGCGCGCGGCCGCCTGCTGCGCTTCTTCCTCCATCGCGTCGCCGCCGGTGGCCGTGAAGAATCGCATCTGATCGCTCGCGAGCCGCGCCTGCTGGCCGACGTGCGTCAGTTCGTGCGCGATCAGCTCCAGTCCCGCCGGCGAGGCGGGCTGGTACCGGCCCTCCCCGAAGAAGACATCGCGCCCGATCGTAAACGCCTGTGCGCCCAACGCACGGGCCGCGTCCGCCGCGACCGGACCGCGATGGAGGCGGGCCTGCGCCGGGTCGAAACGCAGCGGCTCGCGCAGCGTCTCGCGCAGCGAGGCATCCGGCGGAGCGCCCGCCCCGCCCCGGCGCCGCAGCGTGTCCCGCAGAGCGGTCGGACGCAGGCGGCGATAATCAAGGATGTCCGGCGCTGCCTCCCCCGTCGTGACGCCGGGCCGCACCGGCGGGCCTGCCTGCGGGACAGCCGTCGACCGGGTCGAGGGCTTGCCGCCGGGCGGCGCGTCAAGGATTGGCCTGAGCAAAGCTTTGACCGTGAGCGCGGCCAGCCCCGCCGCCGAGTCCCGATCCACAGCGCCTGCTGCCATCGAACTGACCGGGGCGATGAGCGGACGCTGCACCGTCCCGACCGCAAGGCGGGACACGTTTATATCCAAGGTGCTGGACCGGCTCGGCGCGCTGTGAGCACGGACAACTGGCCGGAAGGACTTCCCGCCGTCCGAAGGCGCGGCGCGTGAAAGGAGCCTGCGGGCCGTCCAAAACGCGCGCGACTCATCCGAAGCCGGTCTTATCGCTGCGGCAGAAGAGGAAACGACCGCTTTCCCGCCAAAGATGGATCGGGGAGCCTCGCCGCTCATGCCGGTCGCCGCCCGGATGCTCTGGAGGTGCATCGCGACACGCGGACTCGACAGCAGGTGCGCAGCAAACTCGGCGCTGCGGCTGAGGAGGGGGCGGACAGGCTGACCGAGCGCCGATGCGCGGGCGGCGTGCGGGCGGACGGCCCGGAGATCGACATAACGATCCACGAACCGGCGCGACATGCCTGCAGCCTTCCTCCCAACGGCTGACATCGGTGCGACGGCGGGTCCCCGCATGATAAAGCACGACTTTCAGACACCCAAAAAGGAGACCGACGCAGCGGGCGTTGCTTCGCCCGCTGCGTCAATCACCGGCAGTCAACCGCTGGTTGATCTTGCTGATAGCCTCGATCCACTTGTGCCGCTCGCCGTGCTCCAGGTTAAGGATGTCGTCGAGCGGCCAGTGGAAGTGGTAAGCGACGTAGGCTACCTCCTCATAGAGCGCATCTGAGGGGTAGCGGGCTATTCCCCCGGCGCGTCCGCCTCCGCGTCCGGGTCGCCGTCGGCCCCCAGCTCGTTGATCCGACGGTAGAAGTCCTGCAGATACGCCAGGTCCGCCGAGAACATGTTCTCGATGGTCCCGGTGTCGATCACCTCGATGGTACCCAGTTTCGTCACGACACGGGCCAGCAGGATGATCACGAGATACGCCTGATTCGCGCGCACGCGCGGGTCGCGCATCGGGGCGATCTCGTCCATGGCGGTCGCCAGGCGCATCGTCCCCTTCTTGTGGAGCGTACCCTCCGAGTCCACGTAGCCCCGCGGCAGTGTGAATTCAAACTCCGTCTGCAGGCCGCCCGTCTTTGAGGCTTTGTTCATTTTCCCTCACCGGAGCCGAGACTACAGCTGCCGCGTCAGGCCTTCGTGCGCCAGCTCAAGCTCCTCGATCGCCATCTCGCTCTTGGAAGCGTCCAGGCCGGGGCCTTTCCACTTGCAGGGCCACGCCTTGACGAACGTGTACTTCGCCACGGCCTGCATCGCGGGGTTGTAGCAGGTGACGGAGCCGTTCTTGCGGTTCGTCTCGATCTGGCCGTCCTCGATCTTCTTGCGCCAGTCCTGCAGCTTCTTGTCGTCGGTGATGCCCCGCTTCAGCGAGATGTTGCTCCACTTCAGGGCGCCGGGAATCTTGTTGATGATCAGGTTGCCCTTGGGGCCGGTGTGACGGTGCTCGATGATCTCGGTCTCCGAGTCCAGACCGCTGATCTCCTTGAAGATGCCTTCGGTGATGCCGTCGATTTCCAAATACCAGCGCAATGCGCCAAGAACTTCTGCCATGAGCGTTTCCTTTCTGATGGTTCCGAATCTGATGGTTCCGATGGTGTGGGGCGCCCCGGCGTGGGCCGGGGCGCCGGGGGACGGGCGCCGGGCCTACTGTTCCGACGCGCTGCTGCCGCTGGACCACTGGCCCATGCGGATGATGACGAACTCGGCGGGCTTGACCGGGTTGATGCCGATCTCGACGTAGAGTCGCCCCAAGTCGACCATCTCCTGCGGGTTGGTCTCCTCGTCGCACTTGACGTAGTACGCCTCGGCGGGCGTCGTGCCGAACAGCTTGCCTTCCTTCCACTCGGTCCACAGGAACGCCGAGATGGTGCGGCGGACGCGGCCCCACAGGTCCTGGTCGTTCGGCTCGAACACCACCCACTGCAGGCCCCGGTCCAGCGAGTCCTTGAGGTAGTTGAACAGGCGGCGGACGTTGACGTACTTCCAGGACGGGTTGCCCACGGTCGCCAGCGTGCGCGCCCCCCAGATCTTGATGCCCATGCCGGGGAACGACCGGATGCAGTTGATCCCGTTCGGGTTCAGCAGCTCCTGCTCGCCCCTGGTGACGACCGACTCCAGGTCCACCGCGCCCATCAGGAACTCGTTCGCCGGCGCCTTGTGGACGCCCCGCTCGCTCCCGACGCGCGCCCAGACGCCCGCCACATGGCCGCTGGGCGGGACGAACTTCTGCTGGCCCTTGTTCACGGGGTCGGCGATCTTGATCCACGGGTAGTAGATCGCGGCCTGCCCGTTGTCGGAGTTGTAGGCCGTGTTCAGCGTGGTCTCGTTCATCTCCTGCGGGCTGAGGCCGGGGATCGGGTCGAGAATCGCCATCCGGTTGCCCATCCGCTCGCAGTGGGCGACCAGCGCGCACTGGACGTCGAGGATCGACCGCTTGCGCTCGTCGTCCAGGACGAGCACTTCGGGGCCGACGCCCACGCCGCCGGGGACTTCCTCACGCTGGAACGCGCCCGCCATCAGGTCAGGGATGGCGACAAACTGGACGCCCTCCACGGCGACCAGCCCGTTCAAGCCCGTGCGCTGCGCCTCGTCGCCGGCGAAGTCGTCGGCGCGCAGGTTGGCCAGGCCGTTGGACAGGGGCGACTTCGCCAGCGCCGTCGTCCCCGTCGTCCGGGTCAGGTTCCCGGTGTCCGTCCCTTCGGACAGCACGAACGTCTTGGCGTCCGGGCGGGCGACCGTGATCGTGTCCTTCGGGGCCACCTCCAGCTTGACCAGCTTGGAGTGGCGGTTGACCAGGTCGGCCGCCGTGTCCAGCGTCAGCGGCTTGTCCTTGGCGCCGCCGGGGAACACCTCCGGGGCGCCGTCGCCCTGGCTGATCTTCAGCTTGAACTCGTTCGGCTCGCCCGTGTGCTCGACCTCGACCTTGATGTCGTTGCCGGCGGCGCCGGACTTCTGGGCCGTCAGCAGCAGCGGACCCGCCGTGATGCGGGCCGGCGCCGCCTCCACCTTGACGTCCGCCTTTTTGGGGTCGTCGGAGAACGCCAGCGCCTTCAGGTCGTCCGGGTGGGCGATGCGGATCACGTAGCAGCGCCCGCCGCCGTTCTGGTAGTAGCCGTTGACCGAGTGGGCCAGGTAGCTGCCTTCCATGTACGGCAGGCCGCCCTGCGGGATGTTGTTGGAGCGCAGGAAGTCCTGGAAGCCCTTGCGCTCCGTCCTCTTCTCGCGGACGGCCTTGTCCATGACGATCTGCGCGAACGCCATCCAGCCCTTGCGGGAGGCCTTCTTGGCCGCCCGGACCTCGCCGACCGTCATGCCCAGCTCTTTCACGAGGGCCAGGGTGATGGCGTTCTCTTCCTCGCCGAACGTCTCGCAGAACTGCGTCCAGTTGGTGATGAAGGTGGGTTTGTTGAACTCCCCACTCTTGGCGTACCCGATGAAGGCGGCGGTGTTGACCGCGACGCCCTCGATGGGTTTGCTTCCGCTGTCGATCTCCTCGACAAATACTCCTGGGGCAAGATACTCGGGCATGTGAAGCTCCTTCTTTCTGAAAATACCTCAGCCGCCGCGCGGCCGGGTTCTTTCCTCAGACCGTGCCATGGCACACCGAATGGAAGCGGAACAAAGAGAGCAGAAAAACAGCGCCGGTGGGATGGGCGTCGGACTTACCACACATCCGCCGATACGCCCGGAGGCCGCGTCGCAAGGACGGCGTCGCCGCGCTGGTGCTCATTCCGGTGCGGCCCAACTCCAGGCCGCTGTGTTTTCGGACGACTTGTTTTTCGCGCCGCTGTGAAGCATTCTCCCTTGATGGATGGCTGGAAAAGCCGGGGTGGACTGCGCTACCCAAGTTCCGGTGCATTCTAACACTCTTTCGCCCGGTTGTCAACCCTGAAGTTGGGACAAGTTTCGCGCCGAGATACCCGGCCAAAGCCGAATGGCCCGGTGACGGGCGATCAACACACACGAGTATAACACGCCCCATCCGGGTGCGGTGTGACATTTGTCACACCGGGCTTATTCTGCCTCGGAGGCTGGAGGGAAAGTCTTTCAGAGGCACCCAACGCGGGGGAGAGGCCTCCTCGACTCCAAAACCCCGGGCGAGGCAGAGGCTCGCCCTCCCCGCCGCTTCCGTGGGACGGAACCAACCCTGTAGGGGCGCATCGCAATGCGCCCTGCTCCCCGCCGCGCCCTGCTC
>CAXUCQ010000133.1:0-1255 GCA_964249295.1 uncultured Armatimonadales bacterium
ACGGGGTTGGAATCGCTGTTCGACTCGTTCGTGGAGGCGATCACGACGACGCGCGAGGGCTGGCGCGGGCTGCTCGGGGACGAGGAGTGGGAGTACCGCGCCGCCGCCGAGATGTTTCTGGGCCGCCGAAGATAACAGAAAGAAACAATACCCATGATCGACCTTTCCAGTGACACGGCAACGCGCCCGTCGCCCGAGATGCGGCAGGCGATGGCGGAGGCGCCGGTCGGCGACGAGCAGCGGCTCGAAGACCCGACAACCACCCGGCTGCAGGAGACCGCCGCGCGGATGCTCGGGAAGGAAGCAGCGCTGTTCCTGCCGTCGTCGACCATGGGCAACCTGGCGGCCCTGCGGACCCATCTGCGGCCCGGCAACGAGTTCATCGCCGAGGCGCGGTCGCACATCGTCCTGTGGGAGGGCGGCGGCTATGCGGCGGTCGCGGGCGCGGCGCCCAGACTGCTGACGACGGAGCGCGGCGTGTTTTCGGGCGTGCAGGTCCAGGAGGCGGTCGCGCCGGACGACCCGCACTTCCCGGACACGCGGCTGGTGTGTCTGGAGAACACGCACAACGACGGCGGCGGCACGGTCTGGACGGCGGCGCAGACGGCGGACGTGGCGCAGGCGGCGCGGTCGCTCGGCCTCCGGCTGCACCTGGACGGGGCGCGGGTGCTGAACGCCGCCGTGGCGCTGGGCCGGCCCGTCAGCGAGGTCGTGGCGCCCTTCGACAGCGTCACGGTCTGCCTGTCCAAAGGGCTGGGCTGTCCCGTCGGCGCGATCCTGGCGGGGACGGAGGACTTCGTCCGTCAGGCGTGGCGCTCGAAGAAACTCCTGGGCGGCTCCATGCGCCAGTCGGGCGTGCTGGCGGCGGCGGGCCTGTACGCGCTGGAGCACAACGTCGCGCGGCTGGCCGAGGACCACCGGAACGCGCGAACGCTGGCGCACGGTCTGGCCGAGATCCCGCGCGTCCGTCTCGACCTGTCACGGGTGCAGACGAACCTTGTCTTTTTCGAGGTGGATGCCCTGACGCCCGACGAGACGCGGCGGCGTCTGGAGGAACGCGGCGTCCGCGTGAGCGGGCATGGCCGTCGCCTGCGGGCGGTGACACACCTGGACGTTTCGCAGGATGACATCGGGCGGGCGCTAGACGCGGCCCGTCAGGCGCTCGCGTGAAAGTGGCCCAGGGGTTCAGCCCTGGGAACGCTCTGAGCGAGACTTCGGCGTGACACGGGAGCAGATTTGGACATCAGCGTGATCG
>CAXUCQ010000133.1:1265-4631 GCA_964249295.1 uncultured Armatimonadales bacterium
GCGGGCAGATCGTGGCGGCGCGCGTGCTGCGTCCGACCGAGCGGCTGCAGCTGGTAGGACGGAGCGGCGGCGCGTCGGAGGCCGTTCTGTTCGGGCTGCGCTCGGACCTGACCGACGCCTACGCCGAGACGGCCCCGCAGCTCGACATCGCCCTGTCGCCGGAAGACGTCGTCGGCGACGTGATCGTGATGACGGCGGGCGTGACGCCCGGAGCGCGGGCGGGCGGCACGATGTCGCGCGACGACGTCGCGCTGGCGAACCGGCCCGTCTTCGAGGCCTATGCCCGCGCCCTGGCGCGGTACGGGCAGGGGCAGGAGATCGTCCTGATGGTCACCAACCCGGTCGAGCTGGGCGTGTCGATCTTCGCCGAGCACATGGGCGCGCGGCGGGTGATCGGCATGGGCGCGTATTCGGACAGCCTGCGGTTCCGGCGCGAGATCGCCGCCGATCTGGGCGTGCCGCGCCAACTGGTCTCGGGCTATGTCGCGGGGGAGCACGGGACCAACCTGGTCCCGCTCTGGAGCAGCGTCCGCGTGTTCGGGCTGACGCCCGACGAGACCGGGGACGCCGTGGGCCGTCAGCGCAGCCCCGGCTCCTATGCCGAGTTTCAGGCCCGACTCACCGAAGCCCGCGCGTCCCTTCAGTCCCTTTTGGCGACGGACGTGAGCGAGGCGTTCGACCGCGTGGACGCCATGCCCGCCGACATCCGCGTGCTGCTGCGGCCCGAGCTGACGCACCTGTCCGGGTCCAAGACCGTGATGGCGACCGCCGGGGCCACGCTGGACATGGTGCGCCAGATCCTGGAGGGCCGCGAGATCAGCGGCGCCGGCCAGGTCGCGCTGGACGGCCTGAGCGCCTACGGCCTGCGCGGCGTCATGGGACTGCCGCTGATCCTGTCCAATCAGGGCGTCGTGCGCGTCCAAACGCCGCCCCTTTGGCCCGAGGAGGAGGCGGCTCTGCAGGGGGCCGCACGGGCGATTTCTCAGAAGATCGGGCAATGGCGGGAGGCGCAGTGATGCCGACAAACGAAGACACGCCCACACAAGAGGCGGACGTGGACCGATGGATCTTCCTGCTGCAAGTGCGGAGTCGTCCGGGCGTGCTGTCCGCGATCACGGCGGTCTTCGCGGATCGCGGCATCTCCATCGAGTCACTGACCGCCCACGACAGCAGCCGCACCGGGCAGGCCTACGGCACCGTCCTGCTGACCTTTCTGGCGACGCCGGTGAAGAAGGACTACCTCGCACGCCTGCTCCACCGCTCGGCGACCGTGCAGGACATCGTCGAGTACCGCTACGAGGACGCGGCGCACGCCCGCAAGTCGATCCTGGTCCGCGTGATTCTGACGCCCGAGGCGCTGAAACGGGCCTTGCCGCCGCGCATCCTGTGCGACATCGTTTCCGCCCACCCCGGCGAAACGCTGGCCCTGCTGCTCGGGCCGCCGCTGCTGCTCGACCAGGCCGTGAGCGCCCTGAACCCGGCGGCGACCCTGGAAGCCAGCGAGCCGAACCTGACGGTGATCTGATCGAGTAGACTGTCAGGGAGCAGCATTTACCCGCCTCAAAGATACTTCTTCAGACCAATGGACAAACTTCAAAGCTATATCCAAGATGTTACCGTCAATGTGCAAACAACACAGCCCCAGCACAATCAGCTTTTGCGGCATAGGGTGAAGACGCATCCAATCCCGTTCTTTGGCGACGTTGAACATGCACGTGTATTGACAGTAGGTGTTAATCCCTCTGCTCATGAATTCGTGAAGAAGAGGCACTGGCCCGAGGAGATGACAATAACGGAGCTTACGTCGCGTTTGCAGAACTACTTTCTACCTGGTCCAGTGCCTCCACACAAGTGGTTTTCTACATGGAGCCAAGCATTAGTTCCACTAGGAGTGTCATATCAAAGTGGTGCTGCTCATCTCGACTTGTCGCCACGGGCGACGGCGTCTATGAGTAGTAGCAGTACAGATCAGGAAAAGTTCGCTGAGATGATTGAACAAGATGCTCAATGGTTCTTTAAGCTCATACCTATGTGCAGTGAGGCCCGCTTGCTCATCTTTGCAGGCTGTGTCACGAAATGGTATATGAATGATTTTGTTGAGTGCATTGCAGCCTACCACGGTTTTCAGTTCAAAGGGCAGGCAACCTCAAAAGGAGAAGGCAGAACTGGTTTTTATCAACTACTTGGCCCAGGTGTTACACTCCCTGTATTCTTTTGTAGTATCTCCCCAAGTGCCAGAAGTGCCGAAAAACGGGCGGTGCTGATAAAGCGCGTCGAGGAACATAAAGAAAGACTTAGTGTATTGTCTCACACTCAATTGAATACAGCTAGTTGAACACTTCTATGTTGCCTGCCGCGCTTCTGTAAAGCTGTTTGTTACCGCGAAGCTGTTCGCCTCTTCAAACGAACGCCTACCTCGCCTTACCAGAATAAAACGAGAACACATTGCTGGAAACACCGATCAACAACCGCCGCAAGTTCGCCCCTGCGTCTCTGAAAGAGCCGTTCTGCGCCCTGTCCCACTACGCGGGAGCCGTGCTGTCTACGGTTGCGCTGGTCGCGCTGCTCGTCGCGGCGCACGGGCGGCTGTGGCCGACGCTGGGCGGGGCGATCTTCGGCGTCAGCCTGATCACGCTCTATATGGCGAGCGCCCTGTCCCACACGTGGCACGCCCCGCCGCGCGTGCAGCAGCGGCTGAGCCAGTTCGACTATGTCGCCATCTTTCTGCTGATCGCCGGGACGTATGCGCCGTTCTGCCTGGGGCCGTTCCGCGCGACGTTCGGGTGGACGCTGCTCGGCGTCGAGTACGGGCTGGCGCTCATCGGGATTGCCAACGTTGTGTTCTGGGACAAGACGCCGCACTGGATCCGCGTGATCCTGTACGTCCTGATGGGCTGGCTGCTCGTGCTGGTCTGGCCGCGCGTCCAGCACACCCTGCCCCCGGCGGCCACCGAGTGGCTGCTGGCGGGCGGGCTGTGCTACACCGTCGGCGTGGTCGTTCTGGCCCTGGACAGGCCGCACCTGTGGCCGGGCCGGTTCTCGGCGCACGATCTGTGGCACGTCTTCGTCCTGGCCGGCAGCGCCTGTTTCTTTTTTCTGATCCTGCGCTACATCATCGTGCTGTGATGTCGCGGAGCGGGTGGGACGTGGCCCGTTGGACGTGCTATCATAGAGCATCAACTCAAACTCAGCGGGGGAGAAACAGTCATGTCCACCACGATCAGGGAAGCGGCACCGATGACGGAAGAGGCGCTGTTGGAGCTTCTGGCGCGGGACATCCGGGCGCAGGTGGCGGAGGGACGCGAAGCGCTCGCCGTGGAGCGGCTGCTTGCGCTGTCCTGCTGGGGCCGTCGTCAGACGGAGCGG
>CAXUCQ010000133.1:4731-7410 GCA_964249295.1 uncultured Armatimonadales bacterium
CGGAGCGGCTGCTGCGCCAGGGCCGTGACGTGCTGTCGGCGTCGCTGGAGTCGGGCTTCGCCAGCCCCGGACGCCTCCACGATGCGGTGTTGACGCGGCGCGGCATGACGCCCGGCCAGGTCCGGCAGCGGGGGGCGGGCGTGCATATCGACTACGGCTTCTTCGACACCCAGCTCGGCATCGTCCTGCTGGCCGCGACGCCGCGCGGGCTGTGCGCCTTGCGCATCTGCCAGTTTCGGGGCGCGCAGGAGCAGTTGGACGACGTGGCGCGGGACTTCGCCCTGGCGGAGATGGTGGAAAACCCCGGCCCATTGCTGTCCTACGCCGACCAACTGATCGCCTTTCTGGACGCCAAAACGGACGTCTTCGACCCGCCGATCGACATCCTTCTGGGGACGACGTTCCAGCGGGAGGTCTGGGCCGAGCTGCGGAAGATCGGGCCGGGCGAAACGCTGTCTTACACGGAACTCGCCGCGCGCCTGGGCCAGCCGACCGCCGTCCGCGCCGTCGCCAGCGCCTGCGCCCGCAACGGGCTGGCCATCGCCATCCCGTGTCACCGCATCGTCCGTCAGAACGGTTCGCTCGCCGGATACCGCTGGGGATTGGAGTGGAAACAACGCCTGCTGGCGCTGGAAGCACGGATGAAAGGCGAGCCGCAGACCGCCTCTTCTCAGGGCTGAACCCCTGGGACACTTGGCCGCTCTAAACGTTGCCGTAAACGACCCGCCCACCGACGAGTGTTGCGGTGACGGAAACTCCGTCGGGCCACTCGCCCGGCGGCAGGAGAGTGGGGTCGTTGTTCAGGACGACGAAGTCGGCGCGCTGTCCCGGCGTGATCGTCCCCCGGTCATGCTCGGCGAAGACACTGTACGCGCCGCCCGCCGTGTAGGCGCGCAGGGCGTCGCGCACATCGACACACTGGGAGCCTCCAAGCGTTTCGCCCTGGGCGGTGCGGCGCTGGAGCGCGGCGGCGATGCCGTCGAGCGGCGCCCCCGGCACGACGGGCAGGTCGCTGCTGAAGATCAGGGGCAGGCCCGCCTGCTGGGCCGCCCGGTACGGCATGAGGCGGTCCGCGCGGGCGCGTCCGAGGGCGGCAAGGTACGCATCGCCGAAGCGTGAGATGAACTCAGGCTGGTAGACTGGCAGGATGCCCAGACGGGCCATGCGCCCGATCTGGTCGCGCCACAGCAGCATGGCGTGTTCCAGACGGTGCCTGGCTCCGGGGCGGGGGTGCTGCGCCTGCGCCCTGCCGAGGGCGTCCAGGCAAAGGTCGATGGCGCCATCGCCGATGGCGTGGGCCGCGATCTGCCACCCGGCGCGGTGCGCCTGCCCGATGCGGGCGTGGAACTCGTCCGTGTCCCACATCGGGGTTCCCAGGTGGCCGGGCGCGTCGGCATAGGGGGCGCGGAGCAGGGCGGTGCGCGTGGTCAGCGCGCCGTCGGAGAAGATTTTGGCGGGGCCGACCTGCACCCACTCGCCGTCCTCCTCGGCGCGCAGCGATTCGGGCGCGAGGAAGCCGTCACCGTCCGCCAGATCCGTCATCAGCATCATCAGCGTGCAGCGGGTCGTCAGCAGGCCTTGCTCGGCGGCGCTCCGGTAAGCCGCGATGTCGTCTAACCCGGTACTCGCGTCGCTGGCGCTGGTGATGCCCATGCGGTGCATCGCGTCGGACGCGCGCCCGAGGGCCGCCACCTTTTCGGCCTGCGTCGGCGGCGGGGCGACGGCGTAGGCCAGCCCCATCGCGTTCTCCAGCAGGACGCCGGTCGGCTCGCCTGCGCCGTCACGCACAATCGTGCCGCCGGAGGGATCCGGCGTTTCTCGCGTGACGCCCGCAAGTTGGAGCACGCGCGAACTGACCGTCATCGCATGGCCGCTGGCGTGCGTCAGGAGCACAAAGGGGCTGCCGGGAACGGCGTCCAACTCGTGACGCTCCGGGTGACGCCGCTCGGCCAGTCCGTTCTGATCGTAGCCGCGCCCCCGGACCCACGCGCCGTCCGCCCCGGAAGAGCGCGCGGCCCGCTCCGTCAGTCGCCCGATGATGTCTGGGATGGCCTTGACGCCGGGCGAGGCGAGCGGCACCATGTCGAGCGTCAGGCCGAAGCCGAGGACGTGGCAGTGCGCGTCGTTAAAACCCGGCAGCAGGGTCGCCCCGTCCAGAGAAACGACCCGCGTTCCAGGCCGTCGGAGGTCCAGCACGTCGTCGCTGCTCCCGACGGCGACGATGCGGCCGTTCTGCACGGCGACCGCTTCCGCCGTCGTGAACTGCGCCTCAAGCGTCTGGACGCGGGCGTGGGTGAGAATCAGATCAGGCATACACCCCTAATGACACAACTGATCCAATGCGTTCCCAACTTCAGTGAGGGGCGGCGACCGGAGGTCATTGCCGACATCGTGGAGGCGGTGCGGCGGACGCCGGGCGTGCGGCTGGCGGATTGGAGCGCCGACCCGGATCACAACCGCCTGGTGGTGACGTTCGTCGGCCCGCCCGGCCCTGTCTGCGCCGCCGCCCGCGCGGCGTGCGCGATCGCGGTCGCGCACATCGATCTCCGGGAACACAAAGGCGTCCACCCCCGTCTGGGCGCCTTGGATGTGCTGCCGCTGGTCCCGCTCGCCGGCATCTCACTGGCCGAGTGCGGCGACTATGCGCAAGAGTTGGCCCGAGAACTCGCCGACCTACAT
>CAXUCQ010000134.1:0-7389 GCA_964249295.1 uncultured Armatimonadales bacterium
TTCTAGGGCAGACTGGTCCGGGGTTCGGGGAGGGCGGCGGAAGCCTGCCGGGTCGGGGCGGCCATCATGAGCTGGCTCAGGCGGGCGGCTCGGTCCGCCGGCATGGCGGCGAGCACTTTGCCGGCCTTGCCTTCTTCGAGGGGCATCAGGTTGCGAATCACGACCGGGTCGGGCATCTTGGCGAAGATGCTGGCGAGGTCGTCGGGCGACATCGTGGCGTAGATCGCCGCCAGTTTCGCGCCCGTGTCGGGCTTCGCACCCGTGTCCGGCACGGAGGCGGACGGTGCGGCGCCGTCCGCCCCGGACGCCGGGGCAGGCGGCTGCTTCTCGGCCTCAAAGGCGGCCCGGTCTTTGTCTAACTGGGCGCGGTCCGCGGCGAGCTGCTTCTGCTGGGAGCGAAGCGCCTGCTGCTCCGGGCTTAGCGGCGCGGCCCCGCCTCGCGCCGCCGCGATTTTCGGCTTGGCGGAGATGAGATGCATCTTCGCGAGCAGCGGGGTCAGAGACGGATTCTTGGCGGCCATCTTCTGCACGGGGATGACGCCCAGGAAAGCCAGGCCGTAGGCGACGCCGAGCAGGGCGACCAGGCCGAGGACGGCAAGAACGGCTTTCATGGCTTATCCCCCGTCTCCCATGGCCGCGCGGACCTTGCGGATGTAATTCTGCGTTTCGCGGAACGGCGGGACGCCGCCGTACCTGCGGACGTTGCCCGGCCCGGCGTTGTAGCCCGCCAGCGCCAGGTCGAGGTCGCCGCCGTACTCTTTGAGCAGGCCGGACAACTGCTGCGTCCCCGCCGCGATGTTCTGCTCGGGGTCGAAGGCGTCCGAAATGCCCGCCTCCTGGATGTTGGCGGGCATGAGCTGCATCAGACCCATCGCCCCCGCCGGCGAGACGGCGCGCGGGTTGCCGCCGGACTCGGTCTGGATGACGGCCCGCACCAGCTTCGGGTCGATGCCGTGCTTGGCGGCGTAGGCCTGAATCAGCGCGGCATACTGTCCCGTGCCGGTCCCCGTCGAGACGGGCGCGGCTGACGGGAGACCGGGCGAGACCGGCATCGGCGGCAGCGGCCCCAGCGAGGCCGCCGGCACGCGGATGCCCGAGACCGTCTCCGTCGCCGAAGACGCGCCGGGTGTCCTCGCGTCCGCGCCGCCACTGACACCAGGGGCGGATTGGGCGCGCTGCAGGGTCGCGTTGAACGTCGCCGGGGCGTTGTCGTTGTCGGTCGTCGCGGGCGGCGTGGCGGGCCGCAATGCCGCGATTTGGTCCTGGATCTCGCTGATGCGCGCTTGGATCGCGCCGAGGTCTTCGAGCATGGTGTGGGTTTCCTGTTGTACTGAGAGAGGCCCTTTACCCTTCGCGCCGCGCATAGGCGTGGCGCACGCCGGCCAGTTCGTCCATCGCGTTCTGTTCCAGCTTCTGCCGCTGGGTCATGAACGCCCGCTGATGGCGTTCCTTGACGCCGGCCAGGGCCTGACGGTCCTGGGCCGCGCCGACGAGGTGGAGCTTGTGCGCCTCGCGGATGATGGTCAGTTCGCGCACGTATGCCTCCTGGTCGCGGACGCCCTGTGTGACGGTCTGCAGATAGTCGTGGTACACGCGCGTCTCGTTCGCGTCGAAGCCCCCGCTGCGCAGGCGGCACAGCTCTTCCAGCAGGGCCGCGCGCACGTCCTTCAGCTCGCCGAGCTGATGCTCGCCGCGCTGCAGGGCGCCTTCGGCCTCGGCCAGACTCTGCTTGGCGACCGACTCGACGCGCTCGCGCTGTTCCAGGACGGTCTGCAGGCGGAATTCAAAGCTCTTCATTGGTGAACATTCCCTCTAATGCTGCCGTGGTCTGTTCAAAACTGGATCGTTCGTGGACGCCCTGGCGCAGAAACGCCCGGACCGGCTCGATCATGCGCCGCGCGCCGTCGATGCGCGGGTTGCTGCCCTCGACATACGCGCCGATGTTGATGAGATCCTCGGCGTCTTTGTGGACGGCCAGCGTCTCGCGCAGGCGGCCGGCTGAGACGCGCTGCTCCGCGCCCGTGACCTGTCCCATGACGCGCGACACGCTGCGGCCGACCTCGATGGCCGGGTAGTGGCCGCGCGCCGCCAGGTCGCGCGACAGCCAGATGTGGCCGTCCAGGATGCCCCGGACGGTGTCGGCGATCGGCTCGTTCTCGTCGTCGCCCTCGACCAGCACGGTATACAGCGCCGTGATTGTCCCCTTGTCGCTCGTGCCGGACCGCTCCAAAATGCGGGGCAGCAGGGCGAAGACGCTCGGCGTGTAGCCGCGCGTCGCCGGCGGCTCCCCGACGGCCAGCCCGACCTCGCGCTGGGACTGGGCCAGGCGGGTGACGGAGTCCATCATCAGCATCACGTCCCTGCCCTTGTCGCGGAAGTATTCGGCGACGGTGGTGGCGACGAGCGCGGCTTTGAGGCGCACCAGCGGCGGCTTGTCCGAGGTCGCGATGACCAGCACGCTCCGGCGCAGGCCTTCTTCGCCCAGATCGTTCTCCAGAAACTCGCGGACCTCACGGCCCCGCTCGCCGACCAGGCAGATCACGTTGACGTCGGCGGTGGTGTTGCGGGCGATCATGCCGAGCACGGTGCTTTTGCCCACGCCCGAGCCGGCGAAGATGCCCATGCGCTGGCCTTTGCCCATGGTCAGCAGGCCGTCGATGGCCCGGATGCCGAGCTGCAGCGGGCTGGTGATGCGCTTGCGGGTGAGCGCGTCCGGCGGCGCGGCGTTGACGGGGTAGTGTCTCGCCCCGGCATGGTTCAGCGTCCCCAGGCCGTCCGCCGGGTCGCCCAGGCCGTCCAGGACGCGCCCCAGCAGGTGCTCGCCGACGATGACCTGCTGGGTGTGTCCGGTCGCGACCACTTCGGAGCCGGGCTTGATGCCCGTCATCTCGCCCAGCGGCATCAGCAGCACGCGGCTCTGCTTGAAGCCGACCACCTCGGCCATGACGGGGCGCGTGTTGCGCCCGCCGGCGCGGATCTCGCAGATCTCGCCCACCTGGGCCGCCGGGCCGATGCTTTCCACGACCAGGCCGATGACCTGCGTGACCAGCCCGTTCGCGCGCATGGTGTCCAGCCGGCTGACCAGGGCGCGGTGGCGTGACAGGTCGATGGCGGGGAGGGCCACTTGTTCATCCTTCAAGGGCATGGCTCAGGGCGCGCTCCACTTCGGCCAGTTGCGTCTCGATCTTCGCGTCGATCGTGCCGGCGCCCGTCTCGACGACGCAGCCGCCGTCGCCGACGCGCCGGTCGTCGAGTATCTCCAGGTGCTTGATGCCGTCCACCAGGGTGAGCAGGTCGTCGCGCATCTCGCGGATGCGGGGGGCGTCGGCGACGGAGACGCGGATGCGGACGCTTTCCTTGTCGGTGATCCGGCGCATCGCGTTCTGCACGATGCGGGCGACGATCTCCGGGTTTTGGGACACTTCGGTCTTGATGACCTGGCGGGCGATGTCGAGCACGAACCCGACCATCTCCGCTTCCTGACTCTCCCAGAGCGCCTGCCGCTGTTCCAGGATGCTCTCGATCAGGGCCTGCGCCTGGGCGCGGAAGTCCGCCCGCTCGGCGTCCCATCTGACGCGAAGATCGGCCTCGACCTGGCTGTGGGCGGCGTGCTTGCCCTCGTGAAAACCTTCCTGCCAGGCGGCTTCGCGCAGGGCCTCGGACTGCAGCCGGGCGTCTTCGCGCATCTCGTCGGCGTCGGCCTGGGCCTGGGCCAGCGTCTGCCGCGCCTCGGCGAGCGCCGCGTCGGCCTGCGCGACCCGGTCCACCACTGCGGCTGCCGACGTCGTCTCGGACGACAGATGCCCCTCGTCGGCCCCGCGCCGGGGCGCTGCGGGTTGGGTCGGCTCGGTCAGCGGCTCTAGCAGGGAGAGGAATGGGGTCATGGCAGTGACCTACTTGATCATTTCTTCGCCGCCGCCACGGGCGACGATGATCTCGCCCGCTTCTTCCAGCTTGCGGATGATGCTGACGATGCGCTGCTGCGCCTCCTCGACGGCTTTGAGCCGGACCGGCCCCATGAACTCCATCTCTTCTTTCATCATGGACGCGGCCCGGTCCGACATGTTCTTGTAGATGCGGGCCTGCGTGTTCTCGCTGGTCCCCTTGAGCGCCAGAGACAGCTCGCGGGTGTCCACCTCTTTGAGCACCTGCTGGATCGCGCGGTCGTCGAGCAGGATGATGTCTTCGAAGACGAACATCATCTTTTTGACTTCGTCGGCGATCTCCGGGTTGTTCTCCGACAGCGACTCCAGGATCGTCTTCTCGGTCGAGCGGTCCACCCAGTTCAGCACCTCCACGAGTGATTTGACCCCGCCCGCGTGTGAGAAGTCCGTGGCGACGATGGAGGACAGCTTCTTTTCCAGGACGTGCTCGACGTCGCGGATGATCTCCGGCGGCGTCTTGTCCAGGGTGGCGATGCGGCGGGCGACGTCGGCGCGCAGGTCCTGCGGCAGCCCGGACAGGATCGCCGCCGACTGGCTCGGCTGCAGGTAGGCGAGGATCAGCGCGATGGTCTGCGGGTGTTCGTTCTGGATGAACGTGATGATTTGGGAGGCGTCGGCGCGCTTGAGGAAGTCGAACGGCATGACCTGCAGCGCCTGGAGCACGCGGCCCACGATGTTGTTGGCCTTGTCCGCGCCGAACGCGGACATCAGCAGGTCTTTGGCCGCGTCGATGCCGCCCTCCGCGATGAACTCCTGGGCCAGACACATCTCATGGAACTCCTCGACCACGGCCTCGCGGACCTCGGCGGTGACGCGGCCCATCTTGGCGATCTCGACGGTCAAGACCTCGACCTCTTCCTGTGTCATGTGCTGGAAGATGCTGACGGCGGTGTCCTGTCCGAGCGCGACCATCAGGATCGCGGCCTTCTGGCGGTTGTTGAGGGGCTGGGGGCGCAGTGCCATCGTGTTTCTTCTTTCGTGTGTCGGAACCCCTCCCCGCGCTTCGCGCGACCCTCCCCGAAGCGGAGAGGGTGGGGTTGTGCGTAGTATATTGGGTTTGCTGAACGATACGTCCTTCCGCCCGCCACAGCCCTCTCCTCCCGATTCGGGAGGACCCTGCGAAGCAAGGAGGTGGGTTCCTACTCGGCCATCCAGCCCTTCATCAGCAGGGCGACGGACTCGGGGTGGTTGTTGATCATCTCCTGGATGCTTTCCAGTTTCAGGTCCTGCTGCTCCTCGATGCTGGGGGCGAGCGCCCGGCGCCGGGAGCGGCGGGTGGGCGCGACTTCCGGCATCTCCGCCAGCACGTCCTCAATGGAGAGCGGGCGTTCTTCGAGGATGGTCTCCAGCTCCTGATCGGAAGCGCCTTCCAGCAGGCCGATGTTGGCGCCGCCTCCGGCGAGGGCGAGCTGCGGCTCGGCGACTCGGCGCCCGCCGGAGCGGGTCAGGATGAACAGCAGGACGCACCCGGCGACCGAGACGGCGAGCACCTTGGCGATGCTGCCCCACAGCTGCTGCGAGGCCAGGCTCTTCATCTCCTCGGCCTGCGCCTTCTGGGCGCTGGTGTCGAAGGGGACCTGCTGGACGGTGAAGATGCGGCTGGCGTCGCCGGGGCGCGCCCCGATGGTGGTGGCGACGGTCTGCTGGATGGCGGGGATGACGCTGGCCGGGACGGTCGTGTTGACCAGCACCGCCGCCGACAGCGACTTGACGCCGCCCTCGCCCTTGTTGATCGTCGTGTCGACGACGTTGGGGACGCTGTTGACGGTCTCGTCCGTGCTCTTGTACGCGCCGGACCCGGACTGGCCGCCCGCCGCGCCGCCGTAGGTCGTCGGCCCCGTGTTGCTCGCCGCCCCGGTCGCGCCGCCGACGCCGGGGTTTGCGCCAGGGGCCAGCGTCTCGTTCTTGTCGTGCGTGCTGATCGCCGGGCCGGCCGTGTTCTGGACCTGGTGGATGTGGGTCTCGTCCCGGTCGAGTTCGGCGGTGACGATGACGCGGGTGTTCTGCGGGCCGAAGACGGCCAGGGCGTCCTGCAATGTCCGTTTCATGGTCTCGGCGGCGTCGTGGTCGGCCTTGGCCCCTTTGTCGCTGCCCAGGGTCGCGGCCCCGCTCTTCGGGTCCCAGAGCGGGTCGCCGGTCTGGTCGGCGATGGAGATGCTTTTGGCCGTCAGGCCCGTGTAGGACATCACGACGAGGTTGACGATGCCGTTGATCTGGTCGTCGCTGAGCGACTGGCCCTGTTTCACGTCCAGCGTGACGCTGGCGGTGGGCGGGACGTTGTCGCCGAACAGCTCGGTGCTGTTGCCCGGCGCGATCATGACCTGTGAGGAGTTCACCGGCCCCAGGCCGTCGAGGATCTGGCTGATGCGGGCCTCGTTGCTCGCCAGCGTCTGCTGCTGCTGCTGTGCGGGGTCCGTGAAGGGCGAATTCGTGATGCCGGCGGGGGCGGCGTTGGAGTCCTTGTCTTTGTCCAGGATGTCGGCCGCCGCGACGGCCATGGTCGCCTCGCTCTCGTCTTTGGAGGGGACGCTGACCGTGCCGCTTTTGTCGTCGAACTGCATCGGGATGTTGTGGTCGTGCAGCGCGGCCTCGACAGCGGCGGCGTCTTTGCCCGAAACGCCGTGGAAGATCGGCGTGTAGTCGGGGGAGGCGGCCAGGGTCGCCGCGAAGATCAGCCCCGCCAGCACCAGGATGCTCAGCCCGATCGCCGCCGCGCGGGTCGGGGGCGCGGCGCCCTCCCACCAGGCGCGCAGCGGTTCCAGAATGTTCGTCAAGTTCGCCAACGGAAGCGTTCTCCTCGGTCAAGGCCCCCCGATTTTACATCGAAATCTTCATCACTTCCTGGTAGGCGTCGACGACTTTGTTGCGGATCTGCGTGGTGAGCTGCAGGGCGATGGTGGCCTGCTCGCCGGCGATCATGACGCCGTGGATGTCGCTGGTCTGGCCCAGGGCGAACGCCTTGGTCATCGCGCCGGCATGGTTCTGCATATCGTTGACCTTGTCGAAGGCGCTGGTCAGGGTCTGGCTGAACGACGGCGTCAGGGCGTTCGGGTCGGCGCCGCCGGCCTGGAGATTGTTCGGGTTTGTGGACGGCGCTTGCAGCAGGGATACCGCGCCGATGGGTGAAAAGATGCTCATGAGGATGCTCCGTTTGAGGGCGATTGAGAAAAGATTTCCGCCGGTGGGCCGTGCGGCTTATTGGCGGGACAGGGGGATTGTTCCACAGAGGAATGCGGGTTTCACAAACGATTTTGGGAGGGAAGGGAGACGCCTGCCCCGTCTTTAGGCCTCTCCCCCGCGCCTGCAAGCAGCCGCTTCCCCTCCCCTGAAGGGGAGGGGTGCCTGACACATCAGGTGAACGAGGTTCACGAACGCTTCTTCAGTACCAGTGTTGGCAGAGGTAAAGCCCCGGTACGTTTCGTTCACTCCTTGACACAGGCACCCC
>CAXUCQ010000135.1:0-2624 GCA_964249295.1 uncultured Armatimonadales bacterium
GTTTCTGGGGTCGCACCTGAGCGACCGGCTTCTGGCGGAAGGCTATGACGTCGTCGCGGTCGATAACCTTGTCACGGGGAGCCTCGACAACATCGCCCACTTGGGCGACAATGCGAGCTTCCAGTATGTCCGGCAGGACATCATCGAGCCGTATACGATTGAAGGGCCGGTGGACATCGTCTACCACTTCGCCTCGCCCGCCAGCCCGGTCGATTACCTCGAGTTGCCGCTGGAGACGCTGAAAGTCGGCTCCTACGGCACCCACAACACGCTGGAACTGGCCCGTCAGAAGGGCGCGCGGTTCCTGGTCGCCTCGACGTCGGAGGTGTACGGCGACCCCGCCGTTCATCCCCAGCCCGAGGAATACTGGGGGAACGTGAACCCCCACGGCACCCGCGCCGTTTACGACGAGGCCAAGCGCTACGCCGAGGCCGTCACCTTCGCCTACCGGCGCCTGTACGGCATGGATGCGAAGATAGTGCGTATTTTTAACAGCGTTCTGGCACACGAGATTGTGCAGGTGTTTGACGGCGAGGAGATGTATCTGGGGCCGATCGGTGAATACGCGCGCCGTCTTGAAGATGAGATTGTTCCACGCCCGCACACGCTCCGCGTCCCCGCTTTCGATCCGGCCACCGGCCATGTCGCGCTGCGGGAGGCGAGCGCGTTCATCAAACACCCACCCGCGCAGAAGGATGCCTTCGTTCTCCGAACGCGCTACGGGCGCGACATCCGGGTCACCGGCGATCACAGCGTCTTCCGCCGAGACAAGCAGGGCCGCCCCGAAGCCGTGCCGGTGCGCGAGATGCGTGTCGGCGATCACGTCGCCATCGCAGGCCGTCTGCCCATGGTGGAGAGGGATCGGGCCGCCGTCAATTTGGGCGAGGAATGGATACGCCGTGCCGCCTCACCCGCGGCTCTCTGGGAGTTGGCACTTGTTGCCCCCGAGATCGGAGACATCATCGCCGCGAACCGCGACACGGTGTGGGCGATCCTGACGCAGAGCGGCCGTTTCGACGGCAGCGCGTCGCCGCACAACACGGCAGGTTGTGTCCTGCGGAAGTGTGAGCGGGGGACTATGCTGCCGCTCTACGTCTGGGACCGTCTGCGACGGGAAACGCCGTTGGCGTGGCCCTCTAAAGCAAAGTTGCGGTCATACGGGTCCGGGGCCAAGTCCGCTAAAACCTTGCCCAACGAGGTCATGATCACCGACGATCTGCTTTGGTTGCTCGGGTTCTTTCTGGCCGAGGGGGATGTGGCGTCCTATGCCGACAAAGGGACATATTTCGTCACGCTCTGCTCCCACATGGCGGGCCTGGAACGGGCCGCCTCCATATTGGAGGGTGCGCTCGGCGTCCGCACCGGCTCGGTGGCGGCCTGTCGGGAGCGGGGTCCTTCCATCTACGCGCACGGCAAGATGCTGTGCTGGGTGTTGGGGGAGGTGTTCGGGCTGCGCGGGTTGTCTCACCAGAAGCGCATCCCCGGCTGGGTCATGCAACTGCCGCTGTCCCGCTTCAAGCACTTCCTGGAAGGCTACCGTGAGGGGGACGGCACCCACAGCGGCGCCAGCGTCGGCAGGAAGATGAACTTCGTGACGGTGAGCCGGACGCTCTCACAGGACTTGATCTACGCGCTGCTGCGTTTTGGGATCGTCGCGTCGCTGGGTCGCTACTCCTCCCGTCTCGGGCGCCGCACGGAAGAGAATCAAGACGCCAAGCAGTATCCGTTTTACAGCATCACGATCCAGGGTCTTTCCAGTTGTGACATCCTGACCTGGGACACAGGCGTGGAACATAAAGTAAACGCCGGGCGCTTCGGCGATCTGGTCTGGGCGCGCGTCAACGCCGTCGAACCGACCGGAACGACGCCCTACGTTTACGACTTCTCCGTGCCTGAATGCGAGAACTTCGTCGCCGGGACGGGCGTGTTCGCGCACAACACCTACGGCCCCCGGATGAGGATCAACGACGGGCGTGTGATTCCCGCGTTCATCAGCCAGGCGCTGCGCGGGGAAGCCCTGACCGTCTTCGGGGACGGCAGGCAGACGCGCTCGTTCTGCTACGTTGCGGACCTGATCGACGGCATCTACCGGCTTTCGGTCTCGGACCAGCCGGGGCCGATCAACGTCGGCAACCCCGGCACGGAGCTGACCATGCTCCAGATCGCCCAGGTCATCCTGGACGCCACGGGCAGCCCGAGTCAGTTGACCTACGTGCCGCTGCCGACGGCGGACGACCCGAAGCAGCGCCGGCCCGACATCACCAAGGCCCGCACCCTGCTCGGCTGGGAGCCGCGCGTCCCCGTCGAGGAAGGCATCCCCGTCACGATCGACTACTTCCGAACGAAATTAGATGTCTGAGCGTGGGAGAGATCGCGGCGTCCCTGCGAATTCCGGCCCGTTCCGCCGCCAATGGGGGGGAAAGAACGGCACTCAACAGCCCCAGGAAGGCGTTCGCCCGTGCAGATACGACAAGACAACACCCAGCGCCAGACGCAGACGCAGAGGATCGCGCCGCATCTCATCCAGGCCAACACCCTGCTGCAGTGCTCCAACATGGAGCTGCTGCAGCTGATCGAGCAGGAGCAGCGCGAGAACCCGGCCCTGGATGAGACGGAGGCCGGGT
>CAXUCQ010000135.1:2634-4017 GCA_964249295.1 uncultured Armatimonadales bacterium
AAGGACACGTCGGCGACGATTCAGGCGGAGAACGACTTCGACCCGCTGATGCTGGCGCGGGCCGAGACCACGCTGGCCGAACAACTCCTGCAGCACCTGCGCGCCATGGCCCCGACCACGGCCGAGGCCGCCGTCGCCGAGTATCTGGTGGACTGTCTCGCCGACCGGGGCTACCTCCAGATCGACGTCGATGAGGCGTGTGCCGTCCTGCAGGTCCCGTGTACACTCATCCTGGAGGGCATCCGGCGCTTGCAGGGCTGTGACCCGCCGGGCATCGGCGCCCGTGACCTGCGCGAGTGTCTGCTCTTGCAGATGCGGCATCTCCGGGAGCAGGGCGAGGCTCAGCAGGGCGAGGCCTACGACGGCGTGGCCGAGACGCTGATTCAGGACCACTGGGAGGCGCTGATTCAGCGCCGACACAACCACCTCGGGCGCCGCGTGGGAGTCAGCGCGGCCCGCGTCGGGACGGCGCTCGCGTTCATCCAGGCCCGACTGACGCCCCACCCTGCCGCACAGTACCGCCAGCCCTGGGACCACCGCCCGGACGGCCACAGCGCGACCGTGCGCCCCGACGTCCTGATCAAGCGCACGGCGGCCGGCTTCGAGGTCGAGGTGCTCGGCTTCGAGAATCTGTCCCTGCACATCAACCCCCACTACCGGAACCTGTATGAGTCCATCCGCGCGGCCCGCGCCGGGGGGACGCCGCACCGGGTCAACGAGCAGGCGCTCAGCCCGGACCACCAGAAGCACGTGATCGCGTATGTGGAGCGGGCGAACCTGTTCCTGCGGAATCTCCAGCAGCGGCGGCGGACGATCCAGAGGATCGCGGCGGCGCTGGTCGAGAGCCAGCAGGGCTTCCTCGAGACCGGCCAGCGGCGCTTCCTGCGTCCCCTGACGCGCACCAGGCTCGCCGAGGCCGTCGGCATGCACGAGTCGACCATCAGCCGGGCGCTGCTGCACAAGTACGTCCAACTGCCTTCGCAGGAGGTGGTGCCGTTCGATGTCTTCTTCAAGCAGGCGGTCGGCGTGAAAGAGGCCGTCGCCCAGATGATCGCGGAGGAAGACGCGGGGGCGCCGCTGAGCGACCAGGCGATCACGGCGGCGCTGATGGTCCGGGGGCATCAGGTCGCGCGGCGCACGGTCGTTAAGTATCGCGAGGAGCTTCGCATCCCGGCGTCGTACCTGCGCCGCCGCCGCTGACCCCGGCGCCCGCCTTCCCGACCGCCAGCAGGGACTCGTACAGGGCGATGATGCGTCCGGCGACCTTGTCGGGCGTCAGCGCCGCCGCGCCGCGCCTCGCCTGTGCGGCCATCCGCTGCCGGAGGTCCCTGTCGGCCAGCAGGGACAGCGCCCGCTCCGCCAGCGCCGCCGGGTCGTCCGCGA
>CAXUCQ010000135.1:4027-4650 GCA_964249295.1 uncultured Armatimonadales bacterium
AAGCGGTTCTCGTCGCTTCGCAACGGCGGCGCGCATTTGGCCACCGCGCCGAGCCGTTCCACGTCCGCGCCGGTCAGCGCGAGATAATGCGGGCACGTCTCGCAGCTCACGTTCACGCCGTCCCGGACGGCTTCGGGCGCCCCGCCGCCGTTCACGACGATGGCGGGCGTCCCCGCCGCCAGGGCTTCCCCCACCGCCAGGCCCTGTGTTTCCGTGATCGAGGGGAACAGGAACAGGTCGCTCGCTTGGTACAGCGGATCCAGCCGCGTCCGGCCCAGAAACCCCGTGAAGACGACGCGCTTCTCCAACGCCAGCCGCTCCGCCAGGCGTCGCAGGGCGGCGGCGCTGTTGCCGCTCCCGGCGATCACCAGGTAGGTGTCGTCCGTCCGCGCGGCGATCTTCTGGAACGCCCGCAGCAGCGTTTCCAGGTTCTTCTCGGGCGCGAGGCGCCCGACGTACAGCAGCAGGCGCGCGTCGGGCGGCAGCCCGAGTTCGCGCTTGGTGTCGGCGGGCTTCTGCAGCACGTAGGGCGGCTCCGGGATGCCCGTCGGCACCACCGTCACGGGCGCGCGCACGCCGTAGCCCTGCAGCCGCCCGCGCGTCAGATTGGAAGGCGCGATGAG
>CAXUCQ010000135.1:4660-7309 GCA_964249295.1 uncultured Armatimonadales bacterium
ATGACGTGGTCGCAACTGTTGTAGTAGTCCCGCATCCAGCGGATCAGGACGCTGCGGGTCAGCGCCGCCGGGACGAGCGGCACGTAGTGGGCGTACTCCGTGTAGAGCGTGTGGTTGGTCGACACGAGCGGCAGACCTTGCTGCCGGGCGACGTGCCGGGCGATGGTCCCCAGCATGAACGGCGATTGGGAGTGGATGATTTCGAGGCCGAGTTTGGGGATGGCGGCTTTGATGCGCGCGGAGAACGGGACCGGCAGCACGTAGTCCGGTTCGACGATCGCGTTGACGGAGGGATAGCGGTAGACGTCGGCCCGCTCATCGGCGTAGCGGGGGTAGTGTGACGTGAAGACGCAGACGGAGTGTCCGGCGCGCTCCAGCTCGGCGATGAGGGTCTGGACCGACGTGCTGACGCCGTTGATCAGCGGGGGGTAGCTTTCCGAGAAGATGCCGACGCGCATGGGAACCGTGGACCTACTCCGCCGGGGACGCGGCCTCGGCCCCGGCGCGCACCTGGGCGTCCCGGAAGGCCAGGACGCGCGACAGCTTGAAGCGGCGCTGGTTGCCCTGCGAGCGCTCGTGGGGCAGGATGCCCTTGTTGGTGTAGCGCCGGACGGTGGTCGGACAGACCTCCAGGATGCGGGCCGTTTCTTCGAGTGTCAGGGTCGGGTCCAGCAGGCGGGACAGCAGCTCCTCCCGCGTTTCTTCCTTCCGTGGGCCGCGCCCCTTGCGGGCGGCCGGCAGACGGCTGTCGTCCGACGGCGCGGAGGGAGGAGGCGTTGCTTCTTGGACGCCGCCGGCGTTCTCAGACGGAGCGTGCGCCGGGCTGGGCGTCCGTTTGGAGACGGCCTTGCCCACCAGATCGACATACTTGTTCCAATCACGGACATCACGCACGGGAACCTTCCTCCTGGAGTATCTTCACCGACTTCAGCCGAGAAACATCGCATCCCCGAAAGAAAGAAACCGGTAGCCGGTCGCCAGCGCCTCCTGATAGGCCCGGCGGATGAGGGCCTGTCCGGCGAACGCGCTGACCAGCACCAGCAGGGTGCTGCGCGGCATATGGAAGTTCGTGACCAGCGCGTCGGCGACCTGGAACCGGTAGCCCGGCGTGACATAGAGGCTCGTCTCGCCTTGTCGCGGCGCGATGCGCCCCGGCCCGACGGCGGCGCTTTCTAATGTCCGCAGCGACGTGGTCCCCACGGCGATGACCCGCCCGCGGGCCCCGTTCACGGCCTGGGCCGCGTCCTCCGACACCGAGATCTGTTCCGCGTGCATGGCGTGCGCCGTGATGTCGTCCGTCTCGATGGGGCGGAACGTCCCCAGGCCGACGTGCAGGGTGACGCGGGCGATACGGACGCCTTTGGCTTCCAGTCGCTCGAGAAGGCGCGGCGTGAAGTGGAGGCCTGCGGTGGGCGCGGCGGCGGAGCCTTCCTCGGCGGCATAAACCGTCTGATAGCGTTCCCGGTCCTCCGGCGGCAGGGGCGCCGTGATGTACGGCGGCAGCGGCGCACTGCCGAGCGCCGCGAGCGCGTCGTCCACGCTGCCGTGGCCTTGGCGAGAGAAGCGCAGCCGCCGCCCCCCCCGGTCGTCCGTCTTGTCCAGCACCTGGGCGGACAGTCCCTGGCCGTACTCGACGACGGCGCCCGGCAGCAGCTTCTTCCCGGGCCGCACGAGCGCCTGCCATTCTTCTTCGGCGACCCGGTGCGTGAGGAACGTTTCGACCCGTCCCGCCGGGTGGCCGGGACGCGCCCCGAACAGGCGCAGCGCCGAGACGCGCGTGTCGTTCAGCACGAGCACGTCGCCCGCCTGCACCAGATCGGGCAGATCGGAGAAGACGCGGTGTGTCAGCAGGCCGCTTCTCCGGTCGACCGTGAGCAGGCGTGACCGGTCACGCTCGGCGAGCGGCGTCTGCGCGATTCGATCCGGCGGCAGGTCGTAGTCGAACTCCGACAGCGGGAGGGACGGCCTTCCAGGGTCAGTGTCTTGGGGCGTGTCTGTCAATGCACAGCTATTGTAGCGAAATGTTAAACAGTTGTCAAGAGGGATGATCGGGCGTGGGAACGACTCAGGCGGCGGTGTGCTTTTTGATGAGCAGGACGACCATGCCCGTGCCGGCGTACTCGAGACTGACCGTGTCCATCAGGGCGCGCATCAGGCGGAGGCCGCGTCCGCCGAGCAGGCCGGAGTCGTCCCCGCCCCGGATCTGCGCGGGATCGAAGCCACGGCCCTGGTCCCTGACCTCGACGCGGAACTCACGAGTGTCGCGCCGGTAGCCGGAGGAGATGACGATCCGGCTGGTCGCCGACGGCGAGCCGTACAGGATCGCGTTGGTGACGGCTTCGCCCACGGCGATCTCCAGGTCGTCCTGATCGGCTCGGCTCAGGCCCGCCTGTGCGCCCACTCTTCGGACGCGCTCGCGCGCCTCGGCGGCGCGCTGCGGGTGCGCGGTGATTTCAAATTGGTCGTCCGCTGTGTCCACTCTTGTCGCTGTGTCTTTCCGCGATCCTTGAGGTACGCCTTTACGCGAAGAGTACCCAGGCCGAGTTCTCGCGTAAACAGGCGGGGGCTGACGCGCGGAGGGTTCGTGCCTGCCGGCCAAGCCCATTCGCTTGACAAAGCCCGCCGCCGGGACTATAATATCCGTTACAC
>CAXUCQ010000136.1:0-7281 GCA_964249295.1 uncultured Armatimonadales bacterium
ATGGCATGGCCGACCTGCCGCTGGACGAACTGGGCGGGCTGACGCCGATGCGGGCGGCGCGCACGCCCAACTTCGACGCGCTGGCGGAGCAGTCGCTCGTCGGCAGCGTCCTGACCGTCCCGGCGGGGATGTACCCCGGCAGCGATGTCGCCAACATGGACCTGCTCGGCTACGACCCGCGCCGCTTTTATACCGGGCGCGGCCCGATCGAGGCCGTGGCGATGGGCATCCCGATGGAGGCGCGGGACGCCGCCTACCGCTGCTCCCTGGTGACGAGCGACGGCGTGACCATGCTGGACTACTCGTCGGGCCACATCACCACCGAAGAAGCGCGGCCTTTGATCGAGTTGCTCCAAAAGAAACTTGGCGGACGGGACCTGAACTTCTATCTGGGGGTCAGCTACCGGCACATCATGACCTGGCGCGGCGGCAGCGTCGAGGTCAAGACGACCCCCACACACGACCTCCAGGGGCAGCCGCTGGCGGAGTATTGGCCGCAAGGCGACGGCGCGGAGCGGCTGAAACAGCTCATGTACGACTCGCTGGAGCTTCTGGACGGCCACCCGATCAACCACCAGCGCCGCGAGGACGGCAAACAGCCCGCCAACATGATCTGGCTCTGGGGCCAGGGCTACGCGCCGAACCTGCCAGGCTTCTTCCAGACCTTCGGCAAACGCGGCGCCGTCATCACAGCCGTCGATGTCGTGCGCGGCCTGGGCCGGGCGACGGGCCTGGACATCATCAACGTCCCCGGCGCGACCGGCTACATCGACACGGATTACGAGGCGAAAGCCCGCTACGCGGTGGCGGCCCTCGACACGCACGACTTTGTGTATCTGCACATCGAATCGCCCGACGAGTCGGGCCACGAAGGCAGCATCGAACACAAGCTGCGGAGCATCGAAGACACCGACAAGAAGGCGCTTGGGACGCTGCGGGCGGGGATGCAGAAAAAGGACTATCGCCTGGTGATCGTCCCCGACCACGCGACGCCGATCTCCCTGCGGACGCACAAGGAAGGCCCTGTCCCGTTCCTGCTTTTTGATTCGACAAAGCCGCACACGGCGTCGCACTTCCCGTTCGATGAGCGCGCTGTGGAAGAAGCGACCACGCATGTGGAAGACGGTACGCGACTGATTCGGATGTTGTTCGCCTGAAATAGCCTGCCGAGTAGGAGCCGCCCCGAATCGGGTAAAAGGGGGCGTGGAAACCGAGACGAACGTACAGTATCTGGGCGTCATCGCATCCAGGAAACGCACTCTGCGGAGCGTCTGCATCTGTGACGTACAGGCGGCGTGCTACGAGGAAACGCCGCCGGGCGGGGTCGAATACCATCAGGTCATGCTGACTCTGCAGCCGGACCGGCTCACCTGGCGCGGCGTCTGCCCGCATTGCGGCCGCGAACACTGGGCGGAGAAAGCGTGACGAAACTTCTGTGAGGAGACAAGAGAAGCCTCTGTCGTCTGACGACAGAGGCTTCTCAGTTTGTCCCGTTGACTTCAAGGGACAGCGACTAGGGATGGCGCAACATCTCGTCTACGGTGACGGTCTGATAGCCGTGGTCTTTCAGGTACTGCAAGATCGTCGGCAGCACGTCAATGGTCTGCTGGATGCCATCGTGGAGCAGGATGATGCTGCCGTTGTTGATCTTGCTGAACGTCCTCTGCAGAATAACGTCTTCGCCGGGACTGGCGTAGTCGCCGGGGTCGTTCGTCCACAAAACGGTCGTGTACCCGAGCGATTCGGCTTGCTGCTCGACCTGCTCGTTGTAGACGCCGCCCGGAGGCCGGAACAGGTGCGGGGCGTGTCCGGTGATCTGCTTCAGCACCTCGCCACAGGCCTTGATCTCGGTGCCGACGTAGTCGTCAGGAATCTTGACGAGACTGACATGGTCGTAGGTGTGGTTGCCGACGTCGTCACCCGCCGCGACTTCGGCCTTGATCAAGTCCGGGTTGCGTTCCGCCTGCTCGCCGACCACGAAAAACGTCGCCTTGGCGTGGTACTGCTTCAGGATGCGGAGGATCTGCGGCGTGTAGGCGGCGTGGGGGCCGTCATCAAAAGTCAGCGCGACCTGTCTCAGACCGATGTTGCCTTCAAAGATCTTGTCGTACCGGATGCCGCGGCTCAGCTCGGTCTCGTGCTGCGCGAGCAGCTCCGGCGTGGTGCGGACCATGATGCGCTTGGCGTCCATCCAGAACGGATCCCGCTCCGACTCCACTTGCAGCAGCGACGCCCGTGACGAGAGCCTGTTGGGGGCGACGCCGGGGGCGGACAACGTCTCCGTTTGCGGCGCCACGCGGGGCTCCAGGCGCGGGTCCGTTTGGTACTGCGGCAGTTGCGCGGCGGTGGAGGCCGGGACGATGACCGCGCTCTGACTCTCCGGGCGCGGGTGGGCGTCCGTGCGGGCCGGTGTGAAGGCACAGACCCCCAGACTCAACAACACCGACAGTGCTTGAAGCTTTCTCAAGAATCAACCTCGACAGCGAGCAAACTGAGAGAAAAAGGGACGGCTCCGAAGAGCCGCCTCAGTGGTTAATATCGGCGCGTCAAGCGCTTCTCCCTATAGTATACAACAACATCGGTCCGATTAAAGTTTCGCCTGGGATATTTTTGCCTCGGTCATCGCGTCACGGCAGCCTTGGGGGACCCGGCCAAAACGCGCATAAAACGTGTAGGCCTTGGTCAACTGCCGCCGGGCGGTGGACAGTTTCGCCTGCTTGAGATAGACTCGCCCGAGCATATACTCCGACAGTGGATTCTGCGGACACTCGGCAATGCTGGTGCGGAGGTGCTGTGCCTCAGAGGCCAGGCCTTTCGCAGTGGGGTGGGGGGACAGCAGACCGCCGGACGTCCGCTCTCCGCGGTAATACTCGATCTGAGACCGGACGAACGCACCGTCCATCGGCGACACGACGCCCGTCGCCAGCTTCTGCGTCTCGCCGTCTGGGTTGTAGCCGACGATCGTCGCGGTAGGGCCGGCGAAGATCGGCTCGACGTAGCGGTACTGCCCGGTCCGCGCGTCCGCGACGAACAGGCCCTGGTGGCGCGCGAACGGCGTCGGCTCCGAGCAGTCGACGAGGACATCTCTGCCATCGGCACGCTTCATCAGCGTGGCGGCGTGGCCGTTGTTGCTGCTCTGCCCGGCGATGTTCTTGTAGACCATGACGACGCCCGCGTTCACATCCATCGCCTGCAGGAGGCCCGCCATCAGCGTGGCCTGCAAGACGCACTGGCGCTCGCCCTTGCGCACGGCGTTGGTGAACTCGAAGCCTTCATCGAGGCTGAAGTGGGGCAACGCCGCCTTGATCGTCCTGTGGAGCCAGGCCGCGTCCTGCATCTCCAGATTTGTCTTGGCGGCCGGGCTTTGCGCCCGGTCAACCGCAGCCTTTTTGTCCGCGAGGATCGCGGTCCATCCAGGCATCGGCTCGCCCGCAGGCGCTGCTCTGCCGAGGGCGATCCGCCGGCAGTCTTTGTCCATCCAGGCGTAGAACGTCTGTGGATCGGCGGCGTGAATCTGTCGGTACGAGTCGGCGACGAGTGTCGTAAAGGCCGGACTGCCGTAGGCATAGGCCCCGGCGTTCTTGGCGGCGGGCGGTGCGGCGGAAGCGGCGGACAGCGTCAGAAACGCCCCAGTGAGGGCGGGCAAAAGACTCTTGTTCATCACGGAAGTTCCTTCGACAGTGGGTGGCCGCAGTGGCAGACTTCATGCGGCGCAGGGTGGACACTCCATTATTCCACAGATCCTACACGCGCAGAAAGATTTTTCGTCGGTAAAGCACGAACAGAACGGTCCACCAAACGAGGACATACGCCAGCGTGTAGGCGATGCCGCCGCGCACATGGCCCAGATGCACGACGCTCGCGTGGAGCAGGGCCGTCTGCAGAGGCCAGGGTTTGCCGTTCGGCCCCGGCCACGCCCACCCTTGCAGGATGTAGAACTTGACCAGGATTGGCGCGACATAGGCAAAGATCGCATTCGAGCCGAACACCAGGAACGGCAGTGCGCCCCACCGCCATTTCTGTACGTCCAAAACGGCGTAGAACGCCGCCAGCGTCAGCGCCGCCCAGCCGGCGGTATACAGAATGAACGACGGACTCCAGCAAGGCTTGTTGAACGGGATGGCACGGCTCCAGAGCCAGCCCAGAACGACCATCGCCGCGCCCGCGCCGCACAGGGCGAAGAACTTCCGCCAGGGACGAAGCGATCCGCGCCGCAGGAGGTCGCCCAGCCCCGTCCCGATCAGCACCATCGCCGCCGCCGGGATCACGGAAACCAGCCCGCTGAGGTGGAAGCGGTTCAGATACGTCTGGTTCAGATAGATCACCGCGTTTTGGGCCTCCGTGAAGGTCCCCGTCGCGGCGCCCGGCTGCGGCATGAACTTCAGGATGTACCAATGGGTGCCGAGGAGGACCGCCGCCAGAAGGCCGCGCAGCGCCATCGGGAGCTGGTAAATCAGCGCGCCGACGAAATAGGCCAGGCCGATCAACTGAAGCACGTTCAAGTCGAAGACGGGTCTATGAGAGGCGCTCGAGTCGATCAGACAGCCCAGCAGGACCAGTGTGATCGCGCGACCGAACACCTTCGGGACGAAACGCCAGTAGCTCTCCCCGTGTTCATGGCGTGAGGCCGCCGCGTAGGGGATCGCCACCCCGACGATCAGCAGGAACCAGGGGAACACCAGATCCGCAAGATGGACCGCGCCGCTCCAGTCGGCGTGCAGCATCTGTTTGGGCGTCCGGTTGTCCAGGGCGACGTTGTTGACCAGCAGCATCCCGAGGATCGTCAGCCCCCGGAAAGCGTCCAGAGAAATCAGCCGGTTGGACGTCGGCTTCGGCAGGGCGTCCGGCGCTGCCGGTGCGCTCGCGGTGGTCTCCGACGTCACGGCGGGTTCCGGCTCCTGGGCCACCCCCCCCGGCTGCGCCGGAAACTCGGTCTCCGCGTCACGCTCTGGTGACAGCCGCAGAAAGGGCTGTGTCGCCGTGATGTCCGTGTCTGTTGCTGTGGGTTCTATGATTTCTCTCACCAGGGTGCTCATGGGCGTCTTTCCAATACCCACGAGCCTTGTTGCGGCGGGTACGTGGAGAAGTTACCCGACAGTCCGAGGCCGCAAACTTGCGGCCTTACGGGGCCTCAGTCATTGTAGCCCAAAAATATGAAGAGAACATGAATGTCCTCTCGCGCCGCATCGGCAACAGTCCACAGGCTTCAACGGTATCGCACACGGGCTGGGAAAATATTCCAGGCGAATCCATCAAATCCGTGTAATAATGTTGATAAAGTCTACCCTGAGAGCCGTTCGCGCGCCGTTGCCACACGAAAGGACCTGTTGTTTCATGCGATTCCAGTCACGCCCTCTGCGCTCCGCCAAGGCCGCCGCCTTCGCGCTCTTCGCCCTCTCCGTCGGTAATGCCGTGCCGACACACGCTGCGCCTCAGCCCGGAACGCTCGCTCTGCCCGGACATATCCCCGCCGCCGTCGCCCATGCCCAGGCCGTCGGCCGACTCGAGGCCGACCGCACCGTCTCCCTCGCGCTGACCCTACCCCTGCGCGACCAGGACGATCTCGACGCCCTGCTGCACAGCCAGTACGACCCCAAAAGCCTCGACTACGGACACTTCCTCACGCCCGCGCAGTTCGCCCAGCGCTTCGGCCCGACGCAGGCCGATTATGACCGCGCCATCGCGTATGCCCGCTCCCTGGGCCTCGCCGTCACCGCCACCCACCCGAACCGCACTGTGCTGGGCGTGTCCGGCACGGCGGCCCAAGTCGAGCGCGCCTTCGGCGTCCACCTGAACGTGTATCAGTCGCTGGCCGACGGACGCTACTTCTACGCCCCCGACGCCGAGCCGTCCATCGCCCCGGCCCTCGCGGGCGTCATCAGCGGCGTCATCGGCCTGGACAACGCCTCCGTGTGGCACGCCCACAACCGCGTCCTGTCCGCGCCTCCATCGTCCTTTGACAGCCCGGCGCCCCTGCTTGACGATTACGTGCTGCCCCGCGAGATCGGCACCGGCCCCAACAGCGGCCTCGCCCCGAGCGACATCAAGACCGCCTACGGCCTGAGCGGCGCGTCGCAGACCGGCGCCGGGCAGACCCTCGGCCTGTTCGAACTCGACGGCTACACGGCCAGCGACATCACCGCCTATGAGAACCAGTTCGGGCTGACCAAGGTTCCCCTGACCAACGTCCTTGTCGACAGCGCCACCGGCGCCGCCGGCAGCGGCGCGGACGAGGTCACCCTGGACATCGAGCTGCAGGCCGCCCTCGCGCCCGGCGCCTCCAAGATCTACGTCTACGAGGCGCCCAACTCGAGCGCCGGCGTCGTGGACGCCTACAACAAGATCGCCACCGACAACCTCGCCAAGTCCGTCAGCACGTCCTGGGGCGAGGCCGAAAACTCGACCACGGCCAGCGTCCGCAACTCGGAGAACACGGCCTTCCAGCAGATGGCCTCGCAGGGCCAGTCCATCTTCGCCGCCGCCGGCGACAGCGGCGCCGACGACAACGGCTCGTCCCTGAGCGTCGACGACCCCGCCTCGCAGCCCTACATGGTCGGCTGCGGCGGCACCAGCCTCACCACCGTCAGCCCCGGCGGCGCGTGGAAGTCCGAAACGACCTGGAACGGCGGCTCCGCCGCCAACGGCGCGGGCGGCGGCGGCATCAGCACCGTCTGGGCCATCCCCTCGTTCCAGTCCGGCGTCGTGTCCGCCGCCTCCAAAGGCTCGACGACGATGCGCAACGTCCCCGACGTGTCGCTCGACGCCGACCCGAACACCGGCTACGCCGTCTACTACAAGGGGGCCTGGACCATCTACGGCGGCACCTCCTGTGCCGCCCCGCTATGGTCGGCGTTCGCCGCCCTGGTCAACCAGCAGCGCGCCGCCAACGGGCTTGGCACGCTCGGCTTCGCCGACCCGCCCATCTACACCGTCGCCAAAGGCAGCCGCTACGCCAGCGACTTCCACGACATCGCCGACGGCAGCACCAACCTGTACTATCCCGCCGTTACGGGCTACGACGACGCGACGGGCTGGGGGACGTTCATCGGCTCGGGCCTGCTCCCCGACCTGAGCGGCACCGCCGCCACCGCGCCGACCGTCCCCGCCGCCCCCACCGGTCTGACGGCCACTGCAGGCAGCGCCCAGATCGCCCTGTCCTGGACGGCGAGCAGCGGCGCGACCTCCTACAACCTCTACCGCAGCACGACGAGCGGCGGCGAAGGCACGACGATATATAATTATTGGGTGACGTCGACCTCCTACACCGACACCGGCCTGACC
>CAXUCQ010000137.1:0-7258 GCA_964249295.1 uncultured Armatimonadales bacterium
CCGCGCCCCCCCCCTCCACGCCGGGCCCCCCCGGCGCGCCACCGGTGGGGCGGTCGGCCCCCTGCTATCCAGGGAGGTGGGTCCCTCACCGGATGGGTTCCACAAGGAATTGCCCCAAAGGGCGGCGAATAGTCTACGGACAAACGAGGGACGTTAAGGGAGTACGATATGCCGAAATTGCCGATCGCATTGCAGCTTTACACGGTGCGCGGAGACGCCGCACAGGACTTCTCGGGGACGCTGGGCCGCGTCGCCGAGATCGGCTACGCCGGGGTCGAGTTGGCGGGCTACAACGGGATGTCCGTGCGCGCCCTGAAGGCGCGGCTCGACGACCTGCACCTGTCCGTCGCGGGCAGTCACGTCGCCATCGACCGGCTCGAGTCGGACATGGCGCAGGTCGTGGACGAGAACCTGACCCTGGGCAACACCAACGTCGTCGTCCCCTATCTCGGCGACGACCGGCGGACCGTGGACGGCTACAAAAAGACCGCCGCGCAGTTGAACGGTTTCGGCGAGGCCCTGCGCTCGTTCGGCCTGACGCTGGCGTATCACAACCACGCCTTCGAGTTCGAGACGCTGGACGGCGGGCAGACCGGCATGGACATCCTGCTGGGCGAGACCGACCCCACGCTGGTCAAGGCCGAGATCGACACCTACTGGGTGCTGAAGGGCGGCCAGGACCCGGTCGCCTTCGTCCAGAAGCTGACGGGCCGCGTGCCGCTGATGCACCTGAAGGACCGCGACACTGGGGACGGCTCGTTCGCCCCGCTCGGGACGGGCGACCTGCCGCTCGACGCCCTGGTCGCCGCCGCCGCCGAGATCGGCACGCAGTATCTCATCGTCGAGCAGGACACGACCAAAGGCCCCGCGATGGACGCGGTCAAATTCTCCTACGAGACCATGAAAGCCAAGGGCTACGCCTGACGGATATGCCCCGCGCCGCCTTCGTCTACACGGACGACTACGTCTCTTATCACCTTTCGGACACGCACCCGCTCCAGCAGAAGCGCCTCCTGATGACGCACCGGCTGCTGGAGGCCTACGGCGCGTTCGACGGCCCTGGGTCGGACCTGATCGCGCCGACGCCCGCGACGCGCGACGACCTGCTGCGGGTCCACACGCCCGACTATCTGGACGTTCTGCAGGCGCTCAGCCGGGGCGGGGCCGTCCCGGACCGTCGCCGCTACGGGTTCGGCACCCTGGACAACCCGCCGTTCCCCGGCATGTGGGAGGCGTCCCTGCTCTACGCCGGGGCGTCGCTCGACTGCGCCCGCCTGGTCATGCACGGCGGGTACCGGGCCGCGTTCAACACGTCGGGCGGCCTGCACCACGCCCAGCGGGACCGGGCGGCGGGCTTCTGCACCGTCAACGACTGCGCCCTCGTCGCCCACTCCCTGCTCGACGGGGGCGCGCGGCGCGTCGCCTATGTGGACATCGACGCCCACCACGGCGACGGCGTCCAGGCGATCTTCTTTGATGACCCGCGCGTGCTGACGCTGTCCGTCCACGAGACGCCCGACTCGCTCTTCCCCCGCGTTTCGGGCCGCGCCGACGAGATCGGAGTGGGCGCGGGCTTGGGCTTCAACGCCAACCTGCCGATGCTCGCGGGCAGCGGCGACGCCGTCTATGCGGCCGCGTTCGACGCCGCGTTCCTGCCCCTGCTGCGGGCCTTCGACCCGGAGTACATCCTGCTGCAAGTCGGCGCGGACGGACACTTCAGCGACCGCCTGGCGCACGTCAACCTCACGACGGCAGGCTGGCTCGGCCTGGCACAGCGCGTGATCAATCTCGGCAGGCCCGTCATCGCCCTGGGCGGCGGCGGCTACAACCTCAAGACCGTCGCCCGGTGCTGGACCCTGCTCTACGGCGCGCTGTCCGGTCAGGGGTTCCCCGATGACATCCCGGCTCCGTACCGCGCCGAATGGGACATCCCGTTCCTGCGCGACCGGGAGCGTCCCGACCTCACCCCGGAAACGGAGCGCCGCGCCGAAAACCACGCCGCGCGGAGTGTGCAGACGATCCGCGACTCGGTGTTCCCGCGCTACGGCCTCTGAGACGACGAAGGGGACGGCCAGGGCGGCTATTTGGGCGTCTCGCTCAGGACTGCCGGTTTCAGGGCTTCCTCGCACCACTGCCGGAAAGTCGTCGGGGTCGTGTTCTCGGCGGTGCGCGGCTCGGCATTGTCCAGGCCGTTGACCTTCGCCGCGAACATATCTGCCAGGCCCTGGGCCAAAACCTCGTTCGCGCCGTGCTGCACCAGTTGGGCCTTGAAGGCTTCCCCGGAGATCTGCTGGTAGCGGATCGGCTTCCCGAGCACCTCCGTCATGATCGCCGCCATGTCGTCGGAAGACAAATCCTCCGGCCCCAATACGGCCAATCCACCCTGGCCTGTCCATGACCTGTCGAGGAGGAGTCTGGCGGCGCTTGCGGCGATGTCCCGCGTGGCCGCGAAGCGGGTCTTGAACTCGGGAGGATAGGTGGCGAAGAACATCCCCTGGCGCTTCAGTGGTTCCACCTGGCTGAGCATATTCTCCATGAAGCCGGGACACCAGAGAGCGCGGAAATCCACGCCGGTCTTCTCGATCTCCGCTTCCATCGCGAAAGCGGCTGTGGCCGGACCCGCCTCGGCGGGTATCCCCCGCCCCAGGCCGGACACGGTCACGACCCGTTTCACGCCCCGGCTCTGGAGCGCGCGGCACATGGGCCGGGTGAAGCGGAGGTAGTAGTCCGTATCGCCTTTGTCCTGGAACGACGGCGGGACGACCCAGAACAGACTTTCCGCGCCTTCCAGGGCGCGCGACAGGACGTCCTCGTCGTCCGTTGAGCCTTGCACGACTTCGACCTTTGCGCGGACGGCGGGCGCGAGCTTTTCGGGGTCCCGCGCGACGACGCGCACCGCCTCGCCCGCATCGAGAAGATGCTGGACGACCTTTGACCCGATGTTCCCCGTCGGGGTGGTGACGACGATCATGATTTTCTCTCCTCAAGCCCTATTCGGCTGAGATGAAAGTATACCGTATCGTATACTTTGAGTCAAGGGCCTTTGGAAATCTCCTGAAAAACGCTATAATGCCTCATGCCGATGCGTGGCGATAAACTCCGGGAACACATCACCTACACCGCGAAAGACGTGTTCCTGGAACTGGGGTTCGAGCGCGCCTCGATGGAGGTGATCGCCGCCCGTGCGGGGACCACGAAGCGCACCCTCTACGCGCACTTCGAGGGCAAGGAGAAGCTCTATCTGGCCGTCGTCGCGCTGGTGCGCGGGCTTTTCCTCAGCCGGCTGCGGACGCCCGGCGATTATTCGGAGGACGCCGCCGAGGCCCTGGCGCTGTTCTGCGCTCAGTTCCGGCAGGTCTTGCAGTACGGGGCCACGATCCGAATGTGCCGCCTGAGCATGGCGGAAGCGGACAGGTTCCCGGAAGGCGCCGCTCAATACTTCGACGTGCTGTTCTCCGCCCCGCACGAACGACTGAGCGCCTACCTGCAGGCCACATTCGGGCTGTCGCCGCAGACAAGTTCAGAGGCGGCGCAGCAACTCCTCGGCCGGATCATCCACCCGCGCTTCCCGCGCGCCCTGTTCGGCATCGACGCCCCCCGCGAGCAGTTAGACGACGAGGCGGCCCGCGCAGACGCCGACCTGGGGCCGATGCGCGGCGTGGTGGCGGAACTCATCAAGTCGCTGGAGTCCGCCGGCGCCGTCCTGCATGGCCGCTAAGACGCGGAGGCAGGCCGTTCCGCCGCCGGCGCGGGAAAACAGCGCCGTCAGAGTGATGCCGACGCTCATCCGGCATGGTTCTTTTCACTCAGTTCAAGCGCTAGTTCAGGATCGCGGGCTTCGGGATTTGCCCGCATCACGGCGGGATAGTGGGAGTTCCGCAGCAGCAGGCCGACCCAGCTCCGGGAGGGGCGCCATCGGTCGGCGATCCGTTCAAGTGTTTCGAGATCGGGATCGTCGCCGAGGTGGTAGGCAGCGGCCATAGCCCGGTGAAGACGTTTCTCCTGCCGGGGGAAGGCGTCCGGGTCGCCCACGCCACGCAGCAGGATCAGCTTGCCTACCATGCCCGCCCTCTTGCAGTGACCGGCAGCTTGTCACCGACAGCGCCGCCGTTGATGAAAGCAGCGGTGGCGGCAGCAACGACAGCGACCTCGGCGCAGACGTCGCCGGCGACATCGGCCCTAAACACTCCTAACGCTCTCCATTTAACCCCGTAGGGGCAGACCCCCGTGTCTACCCTTCTTCCTGCCCACCCTTCGCCTTGATTTCTAGTCTTGCAAAACCAGCACTTAACTCATTTAGTGTGCTGTGATACTATCGCCCCTTTGCCTCACTGATACGCTCATTGTAACGTTCTCCCCACTCCAAGAGCAAGATGATTACAGGCTCTAGCGTTCTGCCAAAGTCTGTGAATGCGTATTCGACTCGCGGAGGGACTTCGGCATATACTGTGCGCTCTATCACCTCATCGTTTTCCAACTCGCGCAGTTGCAGGGTCAAAGACTGCTGAGAGATATTCGGTATCAATTTTCTCAGTTCGCCAAACCGTTTTTTCTCTTTGAGAAGGTAGTACAAGATAACTCCCTTCCATTTTCCACCGATCACGTCAAGAGAGGCTTCGACGGGACATCCATACGGGCCAACGTGCCGCTTGTTCACCTGTTCGCTTGTCATTTTGTCCTCCGCCCGGTTCGTGTTCACTAGCATCATTCCGTTAGTCTATTTTTTGTGATTATATCATAAATCTTTGCCTTCTTGAATATTTTAGTCTATCCCTACATAATAGAGTTATCTTTACCCGAAGGAGAAGTTGAATGAACATTTTTATTGTTTACGCGCATCCTGAACCGCAATCCCTGAACGGCTCGCTGAAAACGGTCGCGACCGAGACGCTTACGGAACTTGGTCATACGGTGAAGGTCTCGGACCTTTACGCGATGCAGTGGAAAGCGCAGGCGGATGGCGGTGATTTCTTAATTCGAGACGGCGCCGAGCGGCTTTCCTACGCGAGTGAATCCAAGCGGGCCTTCGCCGAAGGAACGCAATCGCCGGAGATTGCCGCCGAACAGGAAAAACTTTTGTGGGCAGATGCAGTAATTCTGCAATTTCCGCTGTGGTGGTTTTCCATGCCCGCGATCCTCAAAGGCTGGATTGAGCGTGTGTATGCTTTTGGTTTCGCGTATGGCGTCGGTACCCAAGACGGACCACGCTGGGGAGATCGCTACGGTGAAGGAACACTGAAAGGCCGCCGTGCGATGTTGGCTCTGACCGCAGGAGGGCGTGAACCACATTATGGTGCGCGGGGGGTAAATGGCACGTTAGAGGACCTTTTGTTCCCGATCCAGCACGGCATTTTGTTTTATCCCGGAATGGATGTGCTTCCGCCGTTTGTTATTTATCAGAGCGACCGGCTCACATCAGAACAGTACGAACAGGCGAAGGAGCAATATCAGAAACGCCTCGCAGGGTTGTTTACGGACGAGCCGATACCCTATCGAACGCAGAATGGCGGCGATTACGACGAGCGGCAAGTGTTAAGACAGGGCCTCGCTGAAGGACTACAGGGGTTGGCAATACATCAAAGGGAAAAACAATAGTACCGCATTAGAAGTTATACAGCTAGGAGTTACGCAGTTGGAGAGTAAGGCGGCATTGGTGATTTGGCAAAATTGCTCTCAATCCGACTTCAACTGCGTAACTCCTAATCCTATCACGGCAACCACAATCAAGACCAGGAGACTCGAATGAACACAGAGAGCAAGTCGATTACAGTGATGGGCCACGCTCGCGCAAAGAGCGGGCATGAGGATGACGTGCGCAAGGCCCTCAAAGCCTTTGTGGAACCTGCTCGCAGAGAAGAAGGATGTGTGAGCTATGAACTCTTCGAAGACCTTTATTACGCCGGCAGCTTTTACACCGTCGAGGAGTGGGCCAGCGAGCATGCTTTGGAGACGCACGTCAAAGTTCAGAAGCCCGACATGAACAAGCTCCTTCCTCTGCTGAGTGATGAGATTCGCATCAGCGTCGTCAAAGCACTCAAGTAGTCCAAGCAGTGTCGGCCTCGGTGCAGGTGTAAACCCGCTGAGCGGCGATCAAAAACTGAATGTAATCAACATCGGTAACTTTGGGCGGGTTCATCACACGCAGTATGAACCCGAAAAACCAACCAAGTCAACTGCGTCAGTCCTAAGCATATCGAACACCGCCTGCGCCTGAGCCAACGCTTCATTAAGGGCGATTTGAACGGGCTAAAAGACCTGGTGAGTCAATCGCGCCATGCTACCGTCACCTACCGCCTATTGGTAGTGCAGCCCGGCATCAGCCATAGCATACTTGCCGAACTAAACCGTTTGCTTGCCGTCACCAGTGACTGCGTTGCCAAATCACGCGGCCAACGCTTTGAAGTCTGGTGTTCCAACTAAGCCTGCCCGACGGTGTAGAGTCTGAAACGTTGGTATCAACGGCATAGCGTTTTACTATGTGATAACGTCCTTTATCGGATATGCTGATTGTGCTGCACTGTTACCAGCATAATCACTAAAGTAGGCATTTGTTCAAGCAGCCGACGCCCCACCGAAGCGGTCATAATCCCGGCATGGGCGGCATCCCCATATCGCCCATGTCGTCCCCGTCTTCGCCGCTTTCGGCGGCTTCCAGGTACTCGTCGAAGTCGTCCCCGAGGTCTTCGCCCATCTCCTTACCCATCTCCTTGGCCCAGCGGCGCATCGCCTTGGGGTCGTCCATGTCGCCCAGCTTGTCCGGGTCGGCCAGGTCGTCCATCAGGTCGTCGTCGCTGCGCCCCCGCGCGAAGCGCGTCACCCTCTTGGTCGCCCGGTCATGCCCGCAGTGCGGGCACACGTCCGCGTCGGCCTGCGCCGTCATCCCCACCAGCACGGAGAACCGGCGGCGGCAGTGGTCGCACGTATATTCAAACAATGGCATGAGGGTATTATAGCCCGCCCGCGCCGCCGAATACACCCATCGCCCGCACCCCCTTGCGGCGCGGCGGGAGCGGTCGGGTATCATGACCCAGCACACGCCCAGGGGGACGCCCATGACGCTCACACTCACCCTCACGCCCGACAAGGAAACGCGCCTGCAGCGGCAAGCGGACCAGGCTGGACTGCCGCTCGCCGACTACCTGCTGTGGGTCGCGGAGCGCGCGCAGACCCTGCCCCCAGCCGGGCCGCCCCCCACAGGGGCACAGACGCTCAGCCCCACGGCGGCCCTGTTCGCCCAGTGAACCTCCGAGGACGCCAC
>CAXUCQ010000138.1:0-7258 GCA_964249295.1 uncultured Armatimonadales bacterium
CATCCCCGGTGTGGGCAAGACGACGCTCGCTAAAGCCCTTGCCCGCGCCCTGGGGCTGGTCTTCAAGCGCGTCCAGTTCACGCCCGACCTGCTGCCCGCCGACATCACCGGCACGGCGATCTTCAACCAGCGCACGGGGGAGTTCGAGTTCCGCGAAGGCCCGGTCTTCGCCAACATCGTGCTCGCCGACGAGATCAACCGCGCCACGCCCAAGACCCAGTCGTCGCTGCTGGAGTGCATGGAGGAGCGGCAGGTGACCAGTGACGGCGTCACGTATGAGTTGCCGCTGCCGTTCTTCGTCATCGCGACCGAGAACAACATCGACGCCCAGGGGACCCACCCGCTGCCCGAAGCGCAGCTGGACCGCTTCCTGATGCGGCTCTCGATGGGATACCCGCAGCGCGACGAAGAAGCGTTGATTCTGGAGCGGCAGACCCGCGCCGTGCCGCTCCAGACGCTGCAGCCGGTCGTGTCGCGGGACGAGCTGCTGGCCCTGCAGGCCGCCGTGCGCGATGTCTACATCGACCGGTCGCTGCGCGAGTACATCGTCGACGTCGTGGGCGCGACGCGCGCCCACCCCCAGGTGCTGCTGGGGGCCAGCCCGCGCGGGTCGCTGTTCCTGCTGCACGCCTCGCAGGCGTATGCCGCCCTGCACAGCCGCGCCTTCGTCCTGCCCGACGACATCAAGCGCCTGGCGCCGGCGATCCTCTCCCACCGCATCATCCTGCGGCCCGAGGCCCGCCTGAAGAGCGCCACCGCTGCCGGGGTTGTCGAAGACATCCTAGCCCGGATTTCTGTCCCTGTTGCCTGACACGGTCTCGTCCTCGGGAGTCCGCCGGGGCTGTCTGCGGCGGTCGCCGCCAGCACTCAGTCCGGCAGGCCTCGCCCGCACCCGGCAGCCTGAGCATCCCGAAGCCGCAAACCTCTTTCTGTAAAAAAGGGTTGACAGTCGCGGCATAAGCTCTTATACTGTAGCGCAGAAGGGCTGAAACATATGCGCCACTCTGTATCCCGGTGTTCACCCGTTGTATTCTTTTTGCTCTCGTTGCTGTCCATGTCGTCGCAGTCGACGTCGGCACAGTCCGACGTCCTGACCAATCACAACGACAATGCGCGCACGGGTCTGAACGCCGCCGAGACGCTGCTGACGCACGCGGACGTGAATCCGGGGCAGTTCGGCAAGTTGTTCTCCCTGCCGGTAGACGGCTACGTCTACGCACAGCCGCTCTACGCCGCCAACGTGTTCTTTCCCGGTCAAGGCACGCACGATGTCGTGTTCGTGGCGACGGAGCACAACAGCGTTTACGCCTTCGACGCGGACAGCAACGCCGGCCCTGACGCCGGTCCGCTGTGGCATGTCAACCTGGGGCCATCCGTGCCGCAGGCCGATGTCATCTCCGGCGACATGCCCCCGGAAACCGGCATCACCGGGACGCCGGTGATCGACCCCGCCACCGGCACCCTCTACCTCGTGGCGAAGACCAAGGAGAACGGCCTGTATTTCCAGCGCGTGCACGCGCTGGACGTGGCGACGGGGCGGGAGAAGTTCGGCGGCCCGGCCGTGATTTCGGCCCTCGTCTCGGGAGTCGGGGACGGGAACGACGGCCAGGGGAACGTGCCGTTCAACCCTCTGCGCGAGCACCAGCGGGGCGGCCTGGCCCTGTCGGGCGGCACCGTCTACGTCCCGTGGGCTTCGCACGGCGACAACGGACCTTACCATGGATGGGTGATCGGCTTCGACGCCCACACCCTGCGGCAGATTCTGACCTTCAACGACACGCCCAACGGCGGCCTCGGCGGCATCTGGATGGCGGGCATGGCTCCGGCCGTCGATGAGACCGGCGCCCTTTTCCTTTCGACCGGGAACGGCACGTATGACGCCAGCGTCCCCGGCGGCTATGAGTACGGCGACAGCATGATCAAGCTGGACCCGTCGGCCCCGCGCGTCGCCGACTACTTCACTCCGTTCAACCAGGGCAGTCTGGACGCCGTCGACAACGACCTCGGCGCGGGCGGCCTGCTGCTGCTGCCCGACCAGCCGGGGGCGCACCCGCACCTGCTGGTCGGGGCGGGCAAGGAGGGCCGGATCTACCTGGTGGACCGCGACAACATGGGCGGGTACAGCACGAGCCGGGACGCCGTCGTGCAGTCCCTGCCGGGCGCGCTGGGCTACGGCTCCTACGGCACACCGGCGTTCTTCAACGGGACGGTCTATTATCTGGGCGCGGGCGACGTGCTCAAGGCGTTCACGCTCGGCAGCACGACGGCGACGACGCAGAACTTCGACGCCGGCAACGGCTTCACGGGCGGCGGCATCACGCTCAACGGCAGCGCCGCCCTATCCGGCACCAGGGTACGCCTGACCAACGGGGGCGGCAACGAGGCGGGCAGCGTCTGGGCCTCCAACCCCGTCAACATCGGCCAGTTCAGCACCGACTTCCAGTTCCAACTGACCAACCCCAACGCCGACGGCATGACGTTCACCCTGCAGCGCGGCGGGGCCGGCGCGCTCGGGGCGAGCGGCGGCGCCCTGGGCTACGGGGGCATCGGCAACAGCGTCTGCATCAAGTTCGACATCTACAGCAACGCCAACGAGGGCGCCAACTCGACCGGCCTGTTCGTGAATGGGCAGAGTCCGTTCACGCCGTCCACCGACTTGACTTCCTCCGGCATCGACCTGCACAGCGGCCACGTCTTCGACGTCACGATCACCTATGACGGACAGGCCAAGGCGCTGAACGTGACGATCAAGGACGCGAGCGACCATGCCAAAGTGGCGACGCAGTCCTACAACATCGACATCGCGGCGACGATCGGCGGGCCGGCGGCCTACGCGGGCTTCACGGGCGGCACGGGCGGCCTGACCGCCACGCAGGACATCCTGAACTGGTCCTACACGTCCACCATCGCGTCCGGGCCGGTCAGCTTCTACGGGCTGTCGTCGCAGCCGACGGCGCACGCCGCGACCACCTTCGGCTTCCCCGGCGCGACGCCGAGCGTCTCGGCCAACGGGACGTCCGACGGCATCGTCTGGGTCACCCAGAACACGAACCCCAACCCCGCCGACCACGGTTCGGCCTATGCGTGCGTCCTGCGCGCCTACAACGCCGACAACGTCGCGCAGGAGCTTTACAACAGCGGCCAGGCGGCCGGGGGCCGCGACGCCGTCGGTCAGTACGTGAAGTTCTCCGTGCCGACGGTGGCGGACGGCAAGGTGTTCGTCGGCACCACCGACAGCGTCGCCGTCTTCGGCCTCCTCGGGCCGCCCGTCCCATCGGTGGCGGCCAATGTGGCCGGCAGCGTCCGGGTCATGATCGGCGGCCTCCGCTACAGCACGGCCACCGGACAGTACACCCAGATCGACACGCTGACCAATACCAGCAATGTGCCGATCACGGGACCAGTCACCCTGGTCCTGGACAACCTGTCGAGAACGGCCCGACTGGCCTACGCCTATCCCAAGACGGTGCGCGCTCTGCCGGCGGGCAGCCCTTATGTGACCGTGCTCTCCTACGGCAGCCTCGCGCCGGCGCAGAGCGTGACCGTCCCGATCGTCTACACTCAGGGCGGCGCCTACACGCCGCGCGTGCTCGCCGGCCCCGGCGGCCGCTGAAGAGGGAACGATGGGACTCGGCACGGCCCTGCGGCACTGATTTCGCGCCGGACGCGCGCAGAAGTCTCACTTTCGGGTACAGTATCTGCATCCCAAAAGTGAGACTTCATGCCTGACCCCGGCCCGCCGCGGCGGCTTCCACCATGTTGACCAGTCGGACGTTGAAACTTCTGTTCCTGTACGTGGCGGGGGCGTTCCTGCTGGTCGTCGCGGCGCTCTTCCACGGCGAGCAGTTGTATCTGATGGCCGTCACCCTGTTCCTGATTCCGACAGTTGCGAATCTCATCGGGCGCGCGCTCGCCCGCGGGCTGACGTGCGAGCGGGCCGCCCCGCCCTCGTGTAGTGAGGGGGAGCGCGTCACGATGACGCTCCTGGTCACGGCGACGGGGCCGCTGCCCAAGTTCTTCCTGCGCGTGGAGGACCGCCTCCCGAGGTGGCTCCGCCCCGTCGGCGGCCCGCCGCCGCTCGTTCTGCAGCTCCGGCCCGGCGAGACCCGGCCCGTGTCCTACTGCCTGGAACCGGAAAAGCGCGGCGTCTACGCGCTGGCATCGGCGCAGGCGGTCACCACCGACCCGCTCGGCCTCCACGCCTACGCGCAGAGCCTGCCGTGCGCCGGGGAACTGCTCGTCTACCCGACCGTGACTCCGCTCCGCCAGTTGTTCCTGGAGGGCGGCGGCGCCTGGGGGCGCGAGAACCAGGACGAGGGGGCGCGGCGCGGCGACGGGCTGGACTTCCACGGCGTCCGGGAGTATCAGACGGGCGACGACCTGCGCCGGGTCCACTGGCGCACGACGGCCCGCACGGGGCGGCTCTCCGTGATGGAGTACACGCAGGGGATGACCGGGGACGTGCTGCTGGCGCTCGACCTGAACCGTGACGCCTACGCCGGGCTGGGGGAAGGCCCCGACGGCGCCCTCGAATACGCCGTGCGGATCGCCGCCGCGTCGGCGGCGTACCTGCTCGGCCGGGGCTACGTCGTCCGCCTCGTGGCGCCGGGCCAATCCACGCCCCTCGTGATGCGCCGCGCCGACGAGGTCCCGCGGCTGCTCGAGGCGCTGGCCCGCGCCGAGGCCGTCGCATCTGAGACGCTGGCGGACGTCCTGCGGGACCAGGCGCAGACCGCAGGCGGGAAGACGATGATCTTTATCACGCCGGACGCTTCGGGGGAGGCGCTCGGCGCCGCTCTCGCGGATTGCCGGACTTTGGGCGCCCGCGCCTTCGGCTTTCTGCTCGATGCGGCCTCCTTCCGAGGAGACGACGACGGGTCCGGACCCGTCGGGGGCGGTGACGCGACGCTGCAGCGGGTCCGGCGCGGCGACGATCTGCAGCACGCGATGGAGGGGTGGAGCTATGCCCGCCACTGACACAGGGGGTGCGGCCCACGGGGCGATCAGCCCGCCGCTGTACGTCGGCGGACTGGTGGTGACGCTGGCCGGGGTGCTGACGGTCACGACGGCGGTCTCGTCGTCCGACACGCTGGCCTCGGCGACGGCGGTCACCGGGGTGGCCGTGCTGCTCACCCTGCTCGGCTACGGCTTTTCGCTGGCCTGCCGCTACCTGAGCGTGCCGCCGCGTGTGGTCGAGATGGGCTACGTCGCGTTCCTGCTTTACGTCATCGCGCGGCTGATCGTCCATGACCCGCATCTGGACTGGTTCCTGAGCGGCGCGGACCGGCCCGACAGCCGGCTGGCGGTCGGGCTGATGTGGCTGGCGGTCTCGCGGTCGTGGTGCTTGATCGGTGACGATCTGGTCATGTTCTCCTGCGTGCTGACCGCCGCGATGATCGGTCTGATCGGCACCCAGGATGTCAACACCGTCACCGTGGTGTACTTCTGCGTGTTCGTCGTGGCGATGGTCTTCCTGCTGATCCACCAGAACTACCTGCAGAACCGCCCCCAGGCGGCGCACCGGGAGCGCGCCGCGACCGTCGCGTCTCTGCTGCCCGCTCAGGTCGCGCTGACGGCGCTCTGCGGCCTGGCCGTCTTGATCCTGGGCGCGGCCCTGATCGCGCCCGCGCAGGCGCTGTTCGCCGACGTCTCGCTCGGCCAGGCCATCCGCGGGCTTGTCGGCTCCGGCCCGGTGCGCGGCGTCGACGCCCCCGCCGGCGGGGACCGCTTCTCGGACGATGCGACGCTGGCGATCGGCCAGGGCGCCGTGTGGCCCACCACCTCCGACATCATGCTGCACGTGACGCCGAGTGACGGGGCGCCGCACTACTGGCGCGGGCGCACCTACGACCAGTATCTCGGCACGGGCTGGCAGAGCACCCTCGACGATGACTCGCTGCCCGTCACGCGGTCTGCGGCGGCGCCGGGGGAAGACCGCTGTCTCCTCCCGACGCCGTCACTGATCGGGGAAGGCACACCGGCGCGCCGTTCCCCCCCGCGCCACACCCTCTTCTCCTCCTTCGAGGTGCGTGGGGACACCGACCAGTTCTACTACGCCGACGAGCCGACGGCCATCGTCGGCGGGACAGGCGGCGCGGATGATCTCGCCGGGCTGCATGTGGCGACGGACGGCCGCATCGACCTCGGCGGACGTGCGGTCCGAACGGCCTATGCCGTCGTGTCTCAGCCGCCGTCGGACGCCTCGCTGCCGGAGGTCCAGGCGCGTCTGCGGCAGGACGCGCCGGGCGACCGGCCGAACGACCCGCCGGACGTCCGCCGGTACTATCTCGGGCCGCTTCTCGACCCGCAGAACGGGGTCACCACCCCCGCCGACGTCCGGGACTACAAAGCCGTCGTGTCGCAGGCCTTAGCCGGCCTGCCCCCCGGACGGCGCACGCGGTTCGATAAGGCCGCTGCCATCCGGGACTGGATCGCCGGCCACTGCACCTACTCGCTGAATGTCGAGCCGATTCCCGATGACGTCGACCACGTGCGATTCTTCCTGCTCCAATCGCGGCGCGGGTACTGCGACCTGTTCGCGTCGTCCATGGTCGTCCTGTGCCGGGCGGCGGGCATCCCGGCCCGCCTCGCCACCGGCTTCGCGCCGGGCGACCGGGACGCCACCGGCTTCAACGTGCGGGCCATGGACAAACACGCCTGGGCCGAGGTGTATTTCCCCGGAGACCGCTGGCAGATCTTCGACGCGACCATCGACACCCGCACCGACGGTACGGTCCCCACGGCCCGCACCGCCGCCGCCGGACTCTGGCCGCGTTTCTGGAAGGCGCTGACGGCCGGCCCTTTCACGGAGGTGTTGGCCGTTGCGATCCTGCTCTCGATCATGTACATCGTCAAGACGGAGGTTTATGACCGCTTCCGCACCGCCCCGCGCCGCCGACGGCGGACGGGCGAGCCGAAGGACGCGGGCTACGGCCTGCTGACGCGCGCGCTGGCCCGGCTGGGCCTGCCGCGCCATCCGTGGGAGACTCCGGCGGAGTTCGAGCGTCGTGCGCTTCCTTTTCTTGCCGCGCAGGAGGCGGCGTCGGGCGTACCGCTCCACGCCGCCCCGGTCAGCGCCGTCAGCGCCCGGTTCGCGGCGGCCCGCTACGGCGCCGCCGCGCCGGAGAACGACCCCGCGCTGGAGCGCGACCTGCGCCGGTTCGTCGCTTCCGCCGCCCGCGCCCGCCGCGCCCGCTTCTGGCGCCGCTTGCGGCCCGTCAGGCCGCCGGGCGGGGGGCGGCCCGCGGGGGGGGGGCGG
>CAXUCQ010000139.1:0-7212 GCA_964249295.1 uncultured Armatimonadales bacterium
CAGCCGTGGGTGATCGGGTACAGCGGCGGCAAGGACTCGACGACGGTTCTGCAACTGGTGTGGAAGGCGTTGGAGCGGCTCCCGGCGGAACAGCGGCAGAAGCCGGTGTATGTGATCGCGTCGGACACGAAGGTGGAGACGCCGGTGATTGTCGACTTCATTGACAACACACTGCGGCTGGTCAACGAGCGGGCTGCCGAGACGGGAATGCCGTTCCGGGCGCAGAAGGTCATGCCGACGCTAGATGACAGCTTTTGGGTCAACTTGATCGGGCGCGGCTATCCGGCCCCGACGACGCGGTTCCGGTGGTGTACCGAGCGGATGAAGATCGACCCGGCGAACCACTTCATCCAGCAGAAGGTGGCGGAACATGGTGAGGTGGTCGTCGTGCTGGGGGTGCGGAAGGACGAGAGCGCGACGCGGGCGCAGTTGATGAGCACGTACCAGGTGAAGGACCATATCTTGCGGCGTCACACGTCGCTGCGGGGGGCGTATGTGTATGCCCCCGTCGCCGACTTCTTGACGCGCGACATCTGGGACTACCTAATTTCGGTCCCGTCGCCGTGGGGCGGCAATAACCACGAGTTGAAGCGGCTTTACCGGAACGCGGCCGGCGGCGAATGCCCACTGGTCATCGACAATTCAACGCCGACCTGCGGCAACAGCCGCTTTGGGTGTTGGGTCTGCACCGTCGCCCAGAAAGACACATCGATGGAGGCCTTGGTAGACAACGGCGAGGAGTGGCTGGAGCCGCTGTTGGAGTTCCGCGAATTCCTGGCTGAGACAATCGACCCGGCGAAGAAGCACCAATACCGGGACATCCGGGGGCGCGACGGGCGCGTGATCTTCAAGAAAGACGGGACATTGGCGGCGCGGACGTACAAGCTGGAAGTCAGCAAGCAGATGCTGACTCGGCTGCTGCGCGTCCAGCAGGCGGTTCGGCGTGATGGGCCGGACCCGCAGGCGGTCCTGATTGATGACGATGAGGTTTTAGAGATACGCCGGTTGTGGCGGACGGAGCGGCAGGACTGGGAGGACTCCGTGCCGGAGATCTTCCGCAGCGTCAACGGCACTGATCTCGCCTGGCCGGTGGATGACGACGGGCGGTTTGACGGCGAGCAGAAGGCGCTGCTTGCCAGCATCTGTCAGGAATATGATGTGCCGTTTGATCTGGTGGCCCGCCTGCTGGAAGTGGAGCGGCAGTCTGCGGGGATGGCGCGGCGGTCCGGGGTGCAGAAAGAGATCGCCCGCATTCTGGGGCAGGAATGGCGTCCCGAAGAGGAACTGCTAGCCCTGGCCCGGCAGAACGCACCCCGGGGCACAGCGCATGCCAGCGAACGCCTTCAGTTGAAACTCCTTTAAGCCATGCACCTTCTCAGCCTTCATGTTGAAAACTTCGGCCTTTTCCGGGGTCCGCATCCGTTTGACCTCGCGCCGACGGATGCGGCGCGGAAGATGACGCTGTTTGTCGGCCACAACGGAGCGGGCAAGAGTACGCTGTTCCGCGCCCTTGCCGTGGCTCTGCACGGGCGACTTGCTTTAGGGGATCGCGTCACACAGGACCAGTACGGCGAGTTTCTGTACAACCGTCTGCATCGGCGGAAAGAGGGTGAGAAGAACGCGACCAGCGAGAACGCTTCCGTCGGTCTCAGCTTTGAATATGTGCAGTCGGGAGTGCCGCGCCGGGTCCACGTCTCGCGCCGGTGGCGACGCAGCGGGCGCACTGTCGAGGAAACGCTGTCCGTCACCCAAGACGGGCAGGCGCTGGCGGAGGAAGCCGCCGACGCCCAGGCCTGGTTGAATGAACTGGTGCCGCCGGGCGTCGCCCGGCTGTGCTTTTTCGACGCCGAAGATTTGGACGCCCTGGCCGGGGCCGATCAGCGCAACCCGCAGTTGGGCGCGGCGATGCAGCGACTGCTCGGTTTAGACATGATCCAGCGTCTGCAGGCGGACCTGCGGGCGTATACGCTACGCGAGGGCGGCGACAGCACGATCAGCGCGCTGCGCGGGGCGGTTTTGGCGCATCAGGCGACGTTGGAAGGTTTGGAGCGCAGGCTCGCCGTCCTCCGGGAACGCGAGGCAGTTCTCGCGGAAGATGAAGCCACGCACAGGGCAAATCTGTTGGAACAGGAGCGGCGGTTGGCGGCGGCGGGTGGGCTGTACGCCGCGCGGCGGGCGCTGCAGCAGGAGCGTGTCGAGGCCGTCCAGAGGGAGATACAGGCGGCGGAGGCGCAGATGGGCGAGTTGGCGGCACACCTGCTGCCGTTCACCCTCGCGCCGAAGCTATGCCGTCGGCTTTCCGCCCGTCTGACGGAGGAGGCGGAAACGCAGCGTCGGCAGATCGCCCAAACGCTTGTCGGCGAGCGGCTGTCCGAGATCGCGGCGGCGGTTTCTGCGGCGGACTTCCTGGGCGGCCTGCGCTTGTCCCAGGAGCGTCAGCAGGTCATCCGGGGGCGCATCCAGGAGGTTCTGCAATCACACGGCCCAGCGGACGACGCTGAGGCCGTGCTTCTGCACCACTTGGCCGCGCCGGAGCGGGAGCAGTTGCAGGCCTGGATTCCGCAGGTTCTGGCGACAGTCCCGGAGCAGGTTCAGGAGATCGGGGAGCGTCTGCGGCGATTGCAGGACGAGCGGCGCACCATTGATCTGGATTTGCAGCGCGCCCCGGAAGACGAAGACCTGGCCCCGCTGCACACGGGATTGCTGCAACTCCAACTGGCTCTGACGGGAACGCGGGCGCTGCAGGCGGCGCTGCAGGAAGAGATCGGGGCTTTGCAGTTCCAGCGCGACAACGAGGATCGCCAGATGCAGCGGGCCATCGAGCGCCTGACCGACGCGCAGGCCACGGAGCAGGACCTGGTGCTTGCCGCCCGCAGCCGGTCGGCCCTGCGGGCGTTCGAGGACGCGCTGACGCGGCAGAGACTCATCGCCTTAGAGCGGTCGCTGGTCCAGTGCTTCAACGTGCTTTGTCAGAAGGAGCATCTGCTGTCCGCCGTCTCGATCGACCCCGGCGACTTCGCCGTGCGGCTGGAAAGCGCCGACGGGCGCATCCTCAGCCTGGGCAGTTTCTCGGCGGGCGAGCGTCAGTTGTACGCCCTGGCCTTGCTCCAAGCGATGCGTCAGGTCAGCGGCCACGAACTGCCGCTGTTGATCGACACGCCGCTGGCCCGATTGGACGAGCAGCACCGGCAGCGGCTGTTGCATGACTATCTGCCCGTCATCGGCGACCAAGTCTTGCTGTTCGCCACCGACGCCGAGATGGGCGCGGACTTGCAGGCCCAAGCCGAGCCGTACCTGGCCCAGACCTACCGCCTCCGGTTTGACGCTGTGCGACGAGAGACACGATTGATTGACGGAGAGCAGATACAGGACGTTTCCGAGAGCCTAGACGACACAAAGGAGTTTATGTATGCCTTTTAGTCGCTTGTATATCAACGAAGATGTTGATAACAAACTACGAGTACTCAAAATGCGTACAGGATTGACACCGAATTTGCTTTGCCGAATAGGATTTTGTTTGTCTCTGTCAGAGCCAGGCATACCAGATGTAAATCTCTACTCTGACAATCAAGCCCGTGAGTTTAACCGCTACACTCTCACCGGCCAATACGATTTGTTTTTCTTTTCTCTACTGCGGGAGCGTCTTGCTGAAGATGGGTTGGACGCTGAGACTGAAATTGAGAACCAGTTCAAAGCACACCTTAGTCGAGGGGTCAGTTTGTTGTATCAAAGGATTAAAGTGTTGGAGGATATTTCACATCTCGCCATGAATATGCAGCAATTGGCTTCAGTGTTGCAACACAGCACAGCGACATGACTTCCGTTCTTAGAGCAGGTTTCATAACCTGCGGCGTTCTGCTGTGCTAGAATAGCAGTATGGCAAAAGCGCTCGTCCCCGATGAACTCTGGGCGGCCATCGAGCCGCTCCTGCCGCCCCCGCCCGTCAGGCCGTTCGGCGGCAGGCCGACCGTCCCCAACCGCGCCGCGCTCGGCGGCGTCCTGTTCGTCCTGAAGACGGGCATCCCCTGGCGGATGCCGCCCGCCGAGATGGGCTGCGGGTCGGGCGTCACCTGCTGGCGCAGGCTGCGCGACTGGCACAGGGCGGGCGTCTGGCAGCGGCTCCATGAGACTCTGCTGCCCAGGCTCGACGGCGCGGGCCGCATCGACTGGGAGCGGGCCAGCGTGGACTCGGCGCGGGTGGCCGCCCCAAAAGGGGGGACTCGACGGGGCCGAACCCGACGGACAGGGGCAAATCGGGCGCGAAGCGCCATCTTGTGGTAGACAGGAACGGCCTGCCTCTCGCGGTCCTGAACACGGCGGCCAACGTCGCCGATACGAAGTAATGCCCTCCTGGGCATACTGCAAGATGTTCGTCGAGACCGTGGACGCGATCCCGTTCGAGCGCGGGCCCGTCAAGGTCCACGCCGACAAGGGCTATGACAGCCAAGCCCTGCGCGACGCCCTGAACGAGCGCGGCATCATCGACCGCATCGCCCGCCGCCGCGTGGACAGCAGCGAGAAGTTGGGCTGCCACCGCTGGGTGGTGGAGCGCACGCACAGTTGGCTCAACGGCTTCCGCCGCCTCAAGATACGCTACGAGCGCGAGGCCGAGATGCATCAGGCATTGCTGAGTCTGGGCTGTGCGCTGATCTGTTTCCGCGCCTGCCAGACGTTATGAAACCTGCTCTTAAGGAGAAACACCGTGGCACACATCACTGAATACAAAGACATCTCTTTGGGTGACCTCGTGATTGGCAAAGCACAAGTTCGTTTGTCAGAGACGGGCAAAGACATCGACGAACTCGCAGCAAGTATAGCCAAACAGGGCTTGTTAGAACCCATCGTCGTTGCTCCGGCAGAAACAGAAGGGAAATATCAAGTTGTTCTGGGCCAAAGGCGCTTTCTGGCACACCAACGCTTGAACAAGTCTACGATAAAAGCGGGCATTCTCGATGAAGCCGTAGATGAGATGCAAGCGAAGGTACTCTCGCTGACTGAAAACCTTGTGCGTCGAGATTTGAACAGGAAGGACATGATTGATGTTTGCACAACGCTGTATAAAAAATATGGGACGATGAAAGATGTGGCTGATGACACAGGTCTGCCTTATCATAGAGTTCGGGAGTATGTGAAGTACGACCGACTGATTCCAGAGTTGAAGGAGCTAGTTGATACTGGCGCGATCAAACAAGAGGTTGCACTACGAGCGCAAGATGCCGCTGGTGCAGGCGAAGCATACTTCGACAAAGACGAAGCTATCAAGATCGCAAAAGAAATGTCCACGATGAGCGGGGTTCAGCAGAAGAAGATTCAAAACGATCTAAATCAAGACCCGACTGCAGATGTGGATGCGGTGATTGAGAGTGCCAAAAGCGGCAGCAAAATAACTCAAATCCAAGTTGCTCTCGGCGAAGCAGCGCATAGGTCATTGGGATCATTTGCACGTGATGAGGAAACCTCTGTGGATGAAGCCGCTGCTAATCTGATTGAGAGCGGTCTTTCTAGCAAAGGCTATCTTGGGCAAGGAACTTAGCTGTGTTCGGACTCACACCAGAAGCTACAAAAAAGCTTATCCTTTCAGTAGGCACTCATCGTTCCGCGAGACCGTTAACGCCTTTCGAGACTGCAACAACCATAAAAGAGGCGTTGGATAACGGAGCAACAGCCAAGGAATTAGCAACTCGATTACATTTCAATGGGCCGACGATGGTAAGTCGCTTTGTCAAGTTGTTAGATTTGGCTCCATCAGTTCAGCCCCTCGTTGGCTGGGGTAGTGATGTCTCAACGCTATCTTTCAGCACAGCCAGTGAAGTAGCTCGCTTTGCACACGATGAGCAAGAGGCTGTCGCACAAGCGGTACTAACATACCAGTTAGGCCTATCTGAAGTGAAACAACTTGTACAGATTAGCCAAAGATCAGGGAAGGCTTTAGAGGAAGTTGTTAAAGCGGTTGTGGAACAGAGACCGTCTGTTGAGCAACGGCACGTGATAGTCGGTGCAATCATTTTAGATGACGCCCGCAAGAAAATTGGTGTTATGTCACAGGAAGAGCGGAATTCACTGTTAAGAAGTGCCTTAAGCCATATACCTGACGCCAAAGTGGGCGGTGCCAAGTTAGGATTGGACAGGTTTACTCTTGTCGGAGACAAACAGATGCGCGACATTATCATTGGCCTCCCAAATGGTTTCGAGACAGCAATTAGTCAATTTATACAACAGGAACTGAAAAACAAGGGTTAGACAATGAACGTTCGAGTGTCTGCCAGAGGAGCCATACAACTTGGGGATACAGTGGTTTGTGATGGGTTTATTTACGGTTGCAAAATACGTGTTCAAACCCATGTTCACACAGACCACATGAACAAATTTGACTCCAGCAAGGGTAGTCAAGATATCCTGATGACGCCAGCGACCCGTGATTTATTGATCGCAGAGCTGAATGGTGAACTTGCTTCCCGTGAGAATATCAAAGCAGTACCAGTAGGCATCCCCATCCGAGAGGATGGCTGCGAAATATTGCTGCTAAACAATGGACATATGTTAGGCTCTGCCCAGGTCGCAGTCAAGCTACCAAATGGTGTACGCTGTGGTTATTCAGGAGACTTTTCTTGGCCGCTGGAGGACGTAATCGAAGTTGATGAACTTGTTGTGGACGCGACCTATGGGTCGCCGAACTCGGTCCGTCGTTTCTCGGAAGATGAGGCTGATAGACAGTTAGCAGAGATTATCGTTGATCGCCTCCCGTTCGGTCCGATATTTTTAAAAGCACATCGCGGAACATTACAAAGAGCTATGTCATGCATAGATGACATCGTTAGATGTCCAGTGGTTGTCACGCCGCGGGTCTTTAAAGAGATAGAAGTATACCGGCGTAACGGCTTTAGCATGACGCAAGTAATTGATCCAACTTCATCAGATGTACGTGAAGCATTAAAATCACGCCGATTTATCAAGATAAGCGAGACACGAGACCCTGTAGCTTTACCAGCAGGTGCTACCAGTATTGTATTGAGTGCTTACCGGAGCGGTAAAACGCATCCAATGACGATGTATTCTGAAACGTCCTATAATGTTGCTTTATCTGGTCATGCAGACTTCAACGGTACTCTCGAATATATTCGTGCCACTGGCGCTAAAAAGGTGCTAGCCGATAACACACGAAGCGGTCACGCGATAGAACTAGCTAACGCAGTGAGGAATGAATTGGGCATT
>CAXUCQ010000140.1:0-249 GCA_964249295.1 uncultured Armatimonadales bacterium
GCGTAGGGGCTGCCGAACGCCCCCGCCGCCAGAGCCTCCATCGCCGCCGCCGGGCTGCCGTGCGCCAGCCGGATGACGAGGAACGTCAGCACAAAGGCCAGCAACAGCGCCGCCGCGATCCGCGCGATTCCGCGCATCCAGTCAGGCATGGGGAGTCCCGTCTGGGGCCACAGCATCGGGTGATCTGCCGCCCATCATCAGCCCCAAGATCTCGCGCGGCGTGTCCGCCGGGACGACGCCGACGATCCG
>CAXUCQ010000140.1:259-716 GCA_964249295.1 uncultured Armatimonadales bacterium
CCCTCGTAAAGCACGGCGACACGGGTGCTCAGGGCGATCACCTCATCGAGTTCCGTCGAGACCAGCAGGATGGCGCCGCCCTGCCGCTGACGCTCGCGCAGGCGGCTATGCACGTAAGCCGTCGCCGCCACGTCCAGCCCCCGCGTCGGACTGACCGCGATGAGGAGCGCCGGCCTGCGCCAAAGCGCGCGCGCGATCACGATCTTCTGCTGGTTGCCGCCGGAAAGTGTCCCCGCGGGCGTGTTCAAGTTCTCGACGCGGATGTCGAATTCGCGAGCGGTCTGCTCCGCGAAGCGGCGCAGCCCTCGATGGTCCAGAAAAGGCCCCCGACGAAACCGGGGCAACCGGGCGGCTTCCATCGTCAGGTTTTCGGCCACGCTGAGGGAAAGCGCCAGCCCTTCCCGGCGGCGGTCCGGCGGGATCAGCGCGACGCCGTATCGCTCCAGATCCTGGGGCC
>CAXUCQ010000140.1:726-6828 GCA_964249295.1 uncultured Armatimonadales bacterium
CCGCCGCACCGCCGTCCCGGCCAACCGCACCGTTCCGCCGACCCAGGGCCGCAGGCCTGTCAGCGCCTGCGCAAGTTCGCCCTGCCCGTTGCCGTCCACACCGGCGACGCCGAGGATTTCGCCGGGCTGGAGCGTCAAGGTGATGTCACACAGGGCGACGGCGTCTCGGTTCGCCGCCGTCGTCAGGCCGGCAACTTCCAGTGCGGGAGGACTGCTGTCGCCGATGGGAGCAGCGTCGGACGGCGCTGGCGTCTCCAGGGACGCCAGCGTTTTCCCGACCATTCTCTGCGCCAGTTCCTGTGGACTCGTCTCCGACACCGCACACGTGCCGACGTTGCGGCCACGGCGCAGCACCGTGACGCGGTCACAGACGGCCATCACCTCGCCCAGTTTGTGCGTGACGAAGACGAGCGAGCGGCCCTCACCGCGCAGGGCGCGCATCACCGTCAGCAGTTCTTCGACCTCTTGGGGCGATAGGACCGCCGTCGGCTCATCGAACAGCAGGATGTGCGCGTCGCCCATCAGCACCCGCAGGATCTCGACGCGCTGCTGTGTGCCGACGGGCAGATCCGCCGTGCGCGTCGTGAGTGACGGCAGCGCCCAACCCAGGCGGCCCGCCGTCTGCCGGGCGTGTTCCACAAGCGGCCGGGTGTCAAGGACAAAGGAGTTCGTCGTGGCGGAAGCCAGCGCCAGGTTCTCCGGCACCGTGAGCGCCGGGACGAGGAGGAAGTGCTGATGCACCATGCCGATTCCGGCGCACGTCGCTGCCTGCGGCGAGTCAAACGCGACGGGTGCGTTGTGCAGCGATATCTGTCCCGCCGTCGATGCGAGCAGACCCCGCAGGATGTTCATCAGGGTCGATTTGCCCGCCCCGTTCTCCCCAAGCAGGGCGTGGATCTCGCCGGGCCGGAGGGCGAAATCCACGCCGTCCAGCGCCGGGGTCGTGCCGAACCGTTTGGCGATGCCCCGCATCTCCAGGACAAGGCCGTCAGGGGCAGTATCGGAGACGGGGACAGGCTTCAAACGGGATTGTCTTTCAATGGGACACGATCTTGATCTTGCCGCTGATGATGTCCTGATCGGCTTGCTGGACCTTCGCCCTGCCCGCCGCCGGGATGACTCCTGTGAGTTTGGGGTTGTCGATCAGACGCACATCGTTGTCTTTCAGGCCGAGCGAGAGTACCCGACCTTTGAACGTCCCGTCTTTGACGGCTCGGGCGATGTCGTCAAAAGCTTTGGGGATGTCCAGGAAGACGCTGGACAGGACGTTCGGCGCTTTGCTGTTCTCGTCGGCGTTCACGCCGAAGGTGTACACGCCGGAGCGGGCGCCGGCGTCGTCGAACATGCCTTTGGCGGCGGCGTCGCAGTTGTGGGCGATCGTATCGGCGCCGCTGGACATCAGCGCTTCCGTCTGCGTCTTAGCGGCGACCGTGTCCGACCAGCCGTTGATGTAGGTGATCTTGAAGACGTATCGCGGGTTGATCGACTGCGCGCCCTGCGCGAACGCATCGGCGGCGGTCTTCACCGGCGGCAGCTCCTGGCCGCCGACGAAGCCGCCCTTGCCGGTCTTGGAGACCAGGGCAGCCTCCATGCCCTGCAGGTACGCGCCTTGTTCAGTGGCGAAGTGGATCGGGGCGATGTTCGGGCCGGGCTTCTCGTCGCCGCCGGTCGTGATGAACACGACCTTCGGGAACTGGGCGGCTACGGCGGCGGCGTCCGGGCCGAACTCATCGCCGTGGGCGAAAATGACGTTGTAGCCTTGGCTGGCGAAGTCACGGAGCGCCTCGCGGAACTGGGCCGGCGTCAGGTTCTCCTGCTTCGCGGTCTGTGCGCCTAGGTCCTTAGCGATCCGCTGGATGCCTTCATAAGCCGACTGGTTCCAGCCGCCGTCTGTGATGGGTCCGGTCGTCAGCAGGGCGACCTTGAACGCGCCGGAGGCAGGTGTTAACTGGGCGGAGTTGCTCGTTTGTGCCGGCTCATGAATTCCACAGCCGGCAACAGCCAGGCAAGTCGACAGCACAGCGAGTCCGAAACGTCGTCGCGTCAAAGAAGCGTCCTTTTCTAAGACCAAGCCGCTGAGGAACAGGACTTCAGCCGGGCGGCCACGTCAGGCGCCGCCCACCCAGGATGTGCAGGTGCAGATGATCGACGCTCTGGCCGCCGTCGCGGCCGACGTTGACGACGACACGGAAGCCGCTTTCGGCGAGGCCGAGTGTCCGGGCGACATGGGAGGCGGTCTGCAGCAGTTGGCCCAGCAGCAATGTGTCCCCAGGGACCGCATCCAACAGGTCCGTCAGCGGCTTCTTGGGAATGACCACGATGTGCGTGGGGGCTTGGGGTGCGATGTCGCGGAACGCGAGCGCCTGATCGTCTTCATAAACGATGTCGGCAGGGATCTCGCGGGCGATGATTCTGCTGAAGATTGTCTCCGCCATGCGCTGGGTGTTCCGTTAAGCCAACACGCCGAAGGCGTCGCCTTCGGGCAGAGCGTCCGTCAGATGCACCGGCACGATCCGGCCCCGAAAGTGCGACGGGGCGGCGAACTGGATGCGGACGTAGTTGCCGGTGTACCCGGACAGCCAGCCGTCCTTTGCCCCTTTGGCCTCCACGAGTACATCGACGGTTTGTCCAACATCTTCACGGGCGAACTCCCTCTGGCTGGCGACGCAGAGCGCCGTCAGCTCACGATGGCGACGCTCTTTCTCGTCATACGGCACGTCATCGCGCCGGTCGGCAGCGGCGGTGCGCTGGCGCGGCGAGTAGCGGAACACGTGAGTCCGGGCGAAGCGCATCCGCCGGGCGAACGCGAGCGTGTTCTCAAACAATGCCCGCGTCTCGCCGGGGAAGCCGACGATCAGATCGGTGGTAAGCCCGATCCGGGGAGTTCGTTTTCGCAGTTTCTCGACGATCTCGGCGAAAAACTGCGTGTCGTAGGGGCGGTTCATGCCCGCGAGCACCGTGTCGTCGCCGCTTTGCAGACTCAGGTGCAGGTGCGGCGCGATGTTGGGGTGGGTCGCCAGGGCATCAATGAGATCGTCGGGAATCTCGACAGGCTGAACCGAGGACAGCCGGACACGCTCGACGCCGGGGATGTCGGCGACCTGGACGAGCACATCGGTCAGTCGCGCGCCGCCGCTGCCGGTTTCGGGGCCATACGCGCCGACGCACACGCCCGTCACGACGATCTCCTTGGCGCCCTGGTCGGCCATCTGTCGCGCTTCCGCCAGCACGTCTTCCAGTGGCCGAGAGGCCATCGTATTGCGCGTGAAGGGGATAGAGCAGAAGGCGCAGAAATAGCGGCAGCCGTCCTGGATTTTCAGCGTCGCCCGCGTCCGGTGCAGCGCATGGGGCCGTTCGCCGAGCCTGTCAAGCAGAGACTGTGGGTCGATGAGGCCGCCGGGCGCGCTTTCCGGGAAGAACGCCCCCCCCGTCCCCAATTCTGGGGGAGCCAAGACACCGGCACACGAAGCCGATGCTGGGGAGCCGGAGTATTGGACGAGGTCGGGAAACTGAGACAGCAGGTGCGAGGCGGTCCGCATCTTCTCAGAATTCGGCACCAGCAGTGTCGCCCCGTCTACGGCCTCGCCGGTGTCCAGCGCCATCTGCGCAAAGCAACCGGTCAGGACGACCTTCGCGCCGTCCTTTTGGCGGGCGGCCTTGCGGGCCATGTGGCGCGATTTGCGGTCGGCGTCGCCCGTCACGGAGCAGGTGTTGATGACGTACACATCCGCTGGCTCGCGGAATTCGGTCAGGGTGAAGCCCTGCGCCTCAAAACTCTCGGCAAGGCGCTCCGTTTCGTATTGGTTGACTTTGCAGCCCAGGTTGGCGAACGCGACGGTCGGCATGATAGGAAAAGTGTACCGGAAAGGAGAAGGAAGTGTCAACCGACACACGGGCGAACAGCCTAGGCCCACGGCGCCAAGTGGTTTGCATCCGCAGCGCTGCTAATCCACAGGGTCCTCGTTCGCGCCGAGGCGATGGATGTCCATGACGTCGGTGAGGCGCTGCAAGCGGGTGATCACGGCGGCGATGTGGGCCGTGTCTGTGGCGTCGAACGTGATCTGCATGACCGCCGTGTGGTTGGGCAAGGAGCGGGTGCGGATGGCCTGGATGAACGTCTTGGCCTCGCTGAACAGTTTGCCAATGTCCTCGAGCAGCCCAAGCCGGTCGGTGAGTTCGAGCTTGATGTCGGTCGAGTAGCGCTCGCCCTGTCCGCTCGGCTGCCAATCCACCTCCAGCAAACGCTCCGGCTCGGTCTGCTGGTAGTGGCCGACGTTCGGGCATCCGTGCCGGTGCAGGGCGATGCCCTTGCCGCGCGTCATGTAGCCGATCACGTCGTCGCCGGGGACCGGGAGGCAGCACTTGCCGCGCGTCATCGCCACGTCTTCCAGATCGCCGCCGACCTGGAGTTTGCCGCTGCCGGGTCCCTTACGGGCGGTCGTCTTCTGGTCGTGGCTGTGTTCCTGGGTGAGCGCCTTCAGGCGGGTCAGGACGCTGCCGACGGCGGTGTCGCCGTAGCCGACGGCGGACAGCAGCTCCTCCTGGGAGTGCATGGTCATCGCCTCGGCGACTTTGGTAAGAACTTCCGGCGAGAGCAGATGGCGGCTGTCCAGGTGCAGTCGATCCAGCTCCTTCTGGAGAAGCTCGCGGCCGCGGGCGACATTGGAGGCGAATCGCAGCTTGCGGAAATACGCCTTGATCTTGGTGCGGGCGTGGCTGGTCTTGGCGGACGCGATCCAGTCCAGCGACGGGTTGGCGTTGGGGCGCGCGATGATCTCGACGATGTCGCCGTTCTTGAACTGGTAGGTCAGCGGGACGATGCGGCCGTTCACCTTGGCGCCGGCGCAGCGCTGGCCCAGGTCCGAGTGGATGCGGTATGCGGCATCGACAGGCGTCGCGCCGAGCGGGAAGTCGAGCACGTCGCCTTTCGGCGTGAAAACGAAAACTTGGTCGGTGAACAGGTCGCTGACGACGGAGCGCAGGAACTCGCCCGGCTCTTTAGCATCGGACTGCCAGTCGAACAACTGCTGGCGCAGCAGGGTCATCTTCTTGTCGAAGCCCTTGTCGCTGCCGCGCGGCCTGCCTTCTTTGTACTGCCAGTGCGCGGCGACCCCGAAGTCGGCCATGCGGTGCATCTCTGTTGTACGGATCTGGATTTCGAGCGGCTCCCCCGTCGGGCCGACGACTTTGGTGTGCAGCGACTGATAGCCGTTGGACTTGGTTTTGGCGATGTAGTCGTCGAAGCGGCCCGGCACGGGCATCCAAAGGTCATGGACGATGCCGAGCGCATGGTAGCAGTCAGCGACGCTGGGGACGAGCACCCGCAGAGCGATCAGGTCGTAGATCTGGGACAGGTCCAGCTCCTGCTTCTGCATCTTGTTGTAGATGGAATACAGGTGCTTCGGGCGCCCGTGGATGTCTGCCTGGATGTCTTCCCGCGCCAGCCGCTCCCGCAGGGCCGCCGTGGCAAGCTCAATGTCCTTTTCGCGCTGCGCCCGAGTCCGGTCCAGCTTCTGCTTCAGGTCGTTGTAGGCGTCCGGGTTGACGTACTTGAACGCGAGATCTTCCAACTGCCACTTGATCTGCCAGATGCCCAGGCGGTGGGCGAGGGGGGCGAAGATCTGAAGCGTCTCCTGGGCGACCTTCTTCTGGCGGTGTTCCGGCATGGCCGCCAGGGTCCGCATGTTGTGCAGCCGATCGGCCAGTTTGATGACCATGACCCGGAGGTCTTTCGCCATCGCCAGCAGAATCTTGCGCAGGTTCGCGGCGCTCTTGGTGGTCTCGCCGTGGCGCTTCTTGCGCGCGGCGAGTTCGGCGGACTCCGGGATCGTCGGCTCCGGCGGTGTGGCGGGCAGCGCGTCGATACGGGCGCCGGGTTCGGCCTCCGTGCGGGCCTCGAAGTCGGCCAGCTTCAGCTTGGTGACGCCGTCGACGAGGTCGGCGATCTCATCGCTGAACTCGGCGGCGAGTTGGTCGCGGGACACGCCGCAGTCCTCCACGACATCGTGGAGCAGCCCGGCGGCGAGCGTGGCGTCGTCCATTTCGAGTTCGGTCAGGATGATGGCGACGGCGAGGGGGTGCGTGATGTACGGTTCGCCGGAG
>CAXUCQ010000140.1:6838-7187 GCA_964249295.1 uncultured Armatimonadales bacterium
GCCCGCTCAATGAGAGACTCTAGCGTCATTTCGCGCGCTTGTTTGTTGTCGGCAGTCGTCGCCAGTTTCGTCATAGAAGTAGTACAGTTCCAACACGGAACCTAGCACAGAAATTCGCGTCCAAATCACATTGTACCACATAATGCTGACAGGCAAACGGCGCGGGCGCTCTCCGTCGGTTCTGGCGTCAACCCGTCTGTCCGCGCTCGGCCAAGAGCGGGGCGGCGTGCCGGCCCGGCTCCCGGTAAAGCGAGTACAGAGGGCTGACGAGGCGGTCCGCGGCGGCGGCGTCGAACCAGGCGGGGCCGCCCAAGCGCTGCTCGGCGTCGGGCGTCAGCCGGACGGGACG
>CAXUCQ010000141.1:0-7184 GCA_964249295.1 uncultured Armatimonadales bacterium
GTCCACGGGCTGATGCCCCACCGGGTCCACCCAGACATCCCGCTCCTCGATGTATTGTTCGCTCGCGTCACTTGCCATGGCTGAAGCCCCCCCGTCAGTGGATTATGCCCCCGTTCCTTGGACAGCAAACAAGCGCCGCCGGCCCGGCGGCGCTGTGGCTACGGAGCCGGGGGAGGCATACTCAGCCTCCGGCGGATCAGGGTTTGCTGGGGTCGTCGGTTTTCAAGGCGGTGTCGCTGAGAAGCGCGAGCGGGTCGGCGACGGAAAGCGCGCCGGGCCGCCGGGCGGTGGGCGGAACGGTGGCGTCCAGAACGTAGCCGTCCCAGGGCTTCTTCAGGCCGGCCCCGAAGGCCTCGTGCAGCTGCTGCTTGAGACCGGCCAACATGGCAGACCGGTATTGCTCCGGCACCGCCTGGCCGCCGGGCGGGACGGGGACGGGGTACCAGATCAGGCCGGACTGCGCCCGCGCCTGCGTCGGCTCGTCCTGCCAGGATTCGCCGCCCTCGAACTGGTCGCGGTCCGTGGGCGGGCGGGCGACGCCGTCCCACGTCCCGTACCACGGCGCCCCCTGCTCCGTATCCCGGTCCGCCGGACCGCGCGCCCCGATCAGGACGGTCTGCCCGAGCGTCACGGCGCTGTACAGGGTGTGGAGCAGGTCCAGATTCGCCGAAGCACGGAACTGTCCCCAGCGTTTCCACAGCGAGCGGTCGAGTTCGGAGTCGTCAAAAACCGGCAGGCGGGTGTCGGCATGGCCTTGCCGGTATTCGTTCGGGAACAGGTCCACCGGGTCGGAGTGCGCCCGCCGCAGGAAGGCCAGACGCCCCGCCTCCGCGTAGCCCAGCGGGGATGGCGCGTCGATCGTGATCATGTGGCCGCTCTCGACGAGGTACCCCGGCGCGGCTGTGTCCCGCCACACCAGGCCCGCCAGGCCGGGGCGGCCCGCCAGGTCGCGGACCAGATCCGTGAGGCGTTGACGCACCAGCGGCGAGAAGGGCGAGACCGTCATGGGCCGCGCCGGCCTGGCGGGCCGGGTCCCGGTCGTCCAGCCCCGGCGGACCATCTCGGCCTCATTCTCACGGTCCCGGCGGTCCGCGTCCGCGGCCGACGTGTCCCCCTGCAGCGTCAAATCCGCCGCCTCGGGCGGGGCGTCCGGCCCCCAGCGCAGCAGGTCCAGCGCCGCGAACACCCGGATGCCGCCGCCGCCCGCCGTGTCCTTCAGCGCCTCTGTCAAGGCCTCCGTGTGGGCCGTCCCGCCCGAAAAGACGTCCAGCCAGATCTCATCGAGGCCGAGCGCCTTCGCGGAGGCGACCAGGGCGTCCGCCTCCGCCGCCGTCCTCGGCCCCGCCAGCACGGCCCGGTGGGCGGGACCCTGCAGCAGACCCGCCAGTGGGAGCGCCTCAGACTGCGCGCGTCGCGCGTCCCACTCCGCCTGGAACTTGCGGCCCCGCGTGTCCGCCTGTGTGATCTGCTTGTCGATCGTCGCCTCGGAGGGAGTGAACAGACCCATCAGACTGTACTGCATATCGACGGGGCCGTCGAGCGACGGCAGCATGACCTGCAAGGTCACCTCGGACTGCACCATGATCTGCCCCTCCACGGTGGGCCGTTCGCCCTCGGGTTCGCGCTCATAGAACTCGGCGGTGTGGCGCGCGACTTCCTGCTGGGCGGGGGTGAGCTTGTCCAGGGGCAGCGTCACGCCCATCATGTCGCCGCTGGGCTGGATGTGGTTCGCCAGATCGGCGGCGTGCTGCTTGTGGAAGGCCGCGACCTCCTCGGGGGGGAAGCCCAGCGGATCGCCCTGGGCGGAGACGTCGTCCAGGGTGTGGGCCGCCGTGACCGCGTCGCCCGCTTCATCGAGCGCGTCCCGGCGCAGAGCGGCGGCCCGGCGCTCGAAGTCCGCCCACAACTGACGCCGCACGCCGACGCCGAGGACGTCGTCGGTGAGCACGTAGGCGGGTCCGACCTTCCGGTAAGCGCCGGTGACGCAGAAGGCGACGGCCCGCAGCAGGTCGGCGGCGGGGGCGACGGGGGCGCCGGCCAGCGTCAGGCCCTTGCCCTCCACGCGCGCGTCCGCGTAGATCTCCGTGTGGCAGAGGCCGCCGATGCGCAGGACGAGCTGGCCGACGGTCTTGACGCCCGCGAGCGGGACGGGGGTTTGGAGCGCGGGAGCGTCCAGGTCAAGCCCGCCCGGCTTCGGCTCGTTGGGCAGCTCGGCGCGGACGCGGGCGCCGTCCACGAAGTCGGCGTCGACCTCCGCGCCTCCGACCTGCACGTAACGCTTGGGCGCCCCCGCCGGGTCGAAGCTCATGCCGAAGGTGTGGATCTCCGGGTGTCCGGTGACGGGGAGGCCGAGGTTGACGCGCTGCCCCAGGCGGAGGCGTGCCTGCGGAATCTCGGCGCTCAGGTCCTGAATGTCTTCATCCCGGTTCGGCTCATTGGGCCGGTCCCACTGGACGCGGAGCGCGCCGCCGGGGAAAAGAGTCAAAAAGAGGTCGCGCTGCTTGGCGTCGACCAGGTCGGATAGCCCCAGCCCGTGTTCACTCAGGAGGGCCTTCCACTGGTCCGGCGTGAGGGTCGCGGCCAGAAGCTTCACGGTGTCGCCGGGGGGCATGCCGTCGTAGGGATCGGGGTTTCCCGGCGGCGTGCCGAGCACGACCATGGTCGGCGGCGCGACGGCGGTGACGGCCCCGAACGGGCGGGCGAGGCGGTTGTATTCGTCGGCGACCCCGGTGACGGAGGGCCGGACGCCCGGCAGAACGCTGCCTTCGGGCAGACCGACCTTGGCAGCGTCCACGGCCAGGGCGACCCCCTCCGTCGGGGGCTGGGCGGCGGCGAGGGCGGCCGCCAGACTCGGATCGCCGGCGCGGGGGATCGGCGCCTGGGCGACGGCGGAGAGGCCGAGCGAACAGGATAGCGCAGCGGCCCGGACGGTGCCGATCAGAAGCTTTGCCGGGATAGTCACGATTTCCGAGACCTCATGGCCGACGGGAGTCAAATCGTTGAGCGGCGTCGTGTTGGAAACGACGGTGCGTGTCGAAAGCCTCCCCGGTCCGACGACTCATTTCTTCACAGGCGCGGGGGCCGGGGCGTGCTGGGCCGCGAGCGTGGCGGCGCGGGCCGCCGCCTGGATGACGACCGGGCCGACCGCCGATCCCGGCACGAGGAACACGCTCTGCTGGGCCGCGCTTCGTCCGCCGAGCAGGCGCGACGTGAGCATGCCCATGCCGGCGGACGCGGCGTCCTGCGGGACGCCCGAGGGGATGCTGGTCAGCACGCCGAGCGTCTCCCCCGCCGGCCCGAAGACGGGCAGGCCCAGCCCGGAGATTCCGCCGTCGAGCATCAGCGCCGCGCGCGGCTTCGTGATGACGCCGCTGACGCGGGCGCTCTCATAGACGGGCGCGTAGTCATACCCTTTGCCCAGGCGCGACAGCGAAAACACGGAGGCCCCCAGGTCCGGCGGCGGGACGGCGGCGAAGCCGACCGCCGTGAGCGCGCGGCCCTTCAGGTCCTCGATCTTCAGGAAGGTCAGGCCCAGGGTCGTGTCGGTCGCCGCCAGAAAGGCGGGGTACTCGGTGGTCTCGTCCCCGAAGATCACCTGGAAGTCCGACGGGGTGATGGTGGGGGCGCTGGCCGCCGCCTCCGGCGGGGCGCCCATCATGGCGAGTATCGCCGGCACCGAGAACGGGACGCTGGAGACCATGATCAGGCCCGACGGGTCCACCACCGCGCCCTGCATCTCCACGCGCGCCTCGGTCCCCTGTGCCTCCGCGCTCTTGGACCCGAGCTTGAGGACGGCGCGGACGGTGACGATGGCCGGAGACTGCTTGGCGACGAGGGCCTGGACCTGCGCGGGGACGTCGTCGGCGCGCGCGGGCGCGACGAGCGACGCCAGGGACAGAAAGGCGAGCAGGCAAGGAAAGGTTTTCATGTCGGTTCCATTCGTTGACTGGGTCGTTCGGGAAGGCCGTGTTATTCGGTCGCGGTGTCGTGGGACCAGTCCGGCTCCAGAAAAACGAACTGGGTCTGCACGTCACGCCGGAGGAACGCCGCGATGACCTTCGGGCGCTTGTGGATCAGCGCCGGCAGATACTGCTCAAAGGAGGCGACGTCGGCGATCTTGTGTCCGTTCAGTGACAGGATCAGGTCGTTCGGGCGCAGGCCGGCGACCGCCGCCCAGCCGCCGGAGGTCACGTCCGTCACCAGGACGCCTTGCTGGGGCGCGGCCCAGTGGTTGTCCACCCGGTCCATCAGCGTGACGGCGCGCACGCCGAATTCGAGTTCCTTGGAGCGGGCCGTCTGGGCCTGCGCCGCGGACGCGGGGGTCGGCTCCAGCACGACGGGGATCGTCAGGGTGGCCGCGCCGCGCCGGACGCCGAACTGCGCCTTGTCGCCGACGTTCAGGGCCTCGATCTGGTGCGTCAGGTCGCCGGCGTCCTGCGGGCGCGAGGCGTCCAGAGCCGTGCCGTTGAGCGAGGACAGCACGTCGCCGGTCTTCAGCCCGGCGCGGTCGGCCTCCGTGCCGGGGTAGACCTCGGTGACGCGGAACCCGGCGGCGCCGGGCAGGGACAGGGCCGACGCCACCTCCGGCGTCAGCACCTGTGTCTTGATCCCGATCCAGGCGCGGGGCAGGTCGCCGCCGCCGTCCGGGGGCGGCGCGCTGTCGGGCTTGACGATCGCCAGCAGGCTTTCCCCGTCCCGGCGCAGCGAGACGGGGAAGCCGTCTTTGCGGCCCGTCTTTTCGGTCTCGGCCAGGGCGCGGCGGAACGCCGCCGGGTCGGGGGTCGGCTGCCCGTTGACGGCGTCGATGACGTCGTCCTCGCTGATGGGCGGCTCGGCGCCCTCGAACGGCATGCCGGGCCGGACGCCGGTCACGAGCACGCCGTGGGTGTCCGGCAGGTGGAGCGCCAGCGCCATGTCGGCGGTCAGCGCCCGCACCGTCACGCCCATCCCGCTGAACTCCTCCTCGGGCGAGAGGGACGGCTCCAGCGCGGCGACGCGGGCCGCGACCTGGAGCGTCCGTCCGTCACGCAGCAGGCCCAGGCGGGCGAGGCGTCCGACGGGCAGGCGCGCGACGCGCTGGTAGAACACGGGGACTTCCTCGAAGAATCGCACGGCGACGGGGGCGTCGTCGAGGGCAAGGATCAAGTCCCCCGGCTGCACGCCCGCGCGGGCGGCCGGCGAGGCGGGCGTCACGGACGACACCAGTGCGCCCGTGGTCCGGCCCAGTTTGCTGACCGGCATCACGCTCAGGCCCAGCCAGCCGCGCCGCACCTTGCCGTAGCGGAGCACGTCCTGGAAGACGGTGCGGGCGAGGTTGGAGGGGATGGCGAAGCCGACGCCGCTGCCGCCCAACTCGTTGATGCCGACGACTTCGCCCTGGAGGTTGACCAGCGGGCCGCCGGAGTTGCCCGGCAGGATCAGGGCGTCGTGCTGGATCCAGCGCGTGAAGGTCCCCGTCTTTTCGCCTTCGTCCAGGGACATGTCCTCCAGTTCGGTGCCGGTGAAATCGGTGAAGACGCGCTTGGTGTTGGAAACGATGCCCATGGTCATGGACGACGACAGCATCAGCGGGTTGCCCATCGCCAGCACGGAGTCGCCGACCTGCAGCGCGTCCGAGTCGCCCAGGGTGGCGAACGGCAGCGGCGGGCCGTGCGGGGGGCGGCGCAGCTTCAGCACGCTGAGGTCGGACAGCGGGTCGTGGGCGATCACGCGGTCGTCCATGGCCTCGCCGTCGGCCAGCGTGCAGGTGATGTGCGTCGTGTGGCCGGCGACGTGGAAGTTGGTCAGCACGTAGCCGTCCGGGCTGATGATGACGCCCGAGCCGCCGGCCGGCGCGCGCTGCGTCCGGCCCCCCGAAAACTCACGGGAGATGACCGCGATGTTGACCAGCGCGGGGTAGACCTTGTGCCGCGCCGCATCCAGCGCCGATTTCGGCGCGGGCGTGGCCGGGGCGGCCGCCGACAGGGGGAAGGAAGGAGCGAGCAGTGTCAGGGCGAGGCCGAAGAGTATCAGGGGACGCATTCTCGAGATCCTTGCAGGAGGGAGCGGTCTTTCATTGTACCACACAAGTTTCCGGCCGCACGCATCCGCCGCGAGCGCCCCATTCCCATTGGCCACCACCCCATTACTCCTATGGTCCTCCCTTCCAGCCTTTTCATTTCGCCGCTACGACATCCGGCTCGTACAACAAACACCGAACGGTGCGCGCGCCGCCGTCCAGGACGGTGTTGGCGGGGACGCGCTGCGGACAGAGACTGAACGCCTGGGGGCAGCGCGGGTGGAACGGGCAGCCGTGGGGGATGTGGGTCAGGCTGGGCGGCTGGCCGGGCAGGGACGGCAGCGGGCCGTCGGTCTTGGCCCGGCGCCAGTCCGGCAGCGACGCCAGCAGCGACCGCGTGTAGGGCATCTTCGGGTCGGCAAACAACTGGTCGGCGGGCGCGTACTCCACGACCTGCCCGGCGTACATGACGGCGACCGTGTCGCACCGCTCGCGGACCACGCCCAGGTCGTGCGTGATGAGCACGATGCCGGTGCCGAGTTCCGACTTGAGTTCGTCCATCAGATCTAAAATCTGGGCCTGCACGGTCACGTCCAGGGCCGTGGTCGGCTCGTCGGCCAGCAGCAGCTCGGGGCGGCAGGAGAACGCGATGGCGATCATCACGCGCTGGCGCATCCCGCCGGACAGCTCGTGCGGGTACTGCTTCAAGCGCCGCTCAGGCAGGGTCACGCGCACGCGACGGAGCCAGTCCAGCGCCGCCGCCCACGCTTCGGCCTTCGACACGGGCTGGTGCGCCCGGATGGTCTCGACGATCTGCTCGCCGACGGTCAGCGTCGGGTTCAGCGCCGTCATGGGGTCCTGGAAGACCATGGCGATCTTCACGCCGCGCACGTCCCGCATCTGCCGCTCGCTTTTGTGCAGCAGGTCGTCGCCGTGGAACAGAATCTGCCCCCCGGTGATGCGGCCCGGCGGCGCGATCAATCGCAGCACGGACAGCGCCGTGACGCTCTTGCCGGACCCGCTTTCGCCGACGATGCCCAGCGTCTCGCCCTTGCGCACGGACAGCGACACGCCCCGGACGGCCTGCGCGGGCTTGGCTTTTCGGCCCTCGCCGCCGAAACTCGTTTCCAGATTCTCCACTTCCAGCAGTGCGTCAGGCATGATGCGTCGTCCCCTCCCCCAGTCC
>CAXUCQ010000142.1:0-259 GCA_964249295.1 uncultured Armatimonadales bacterium
TATCGCTTGGAACTGAGCCAGCCGTCGCTCACCCCCGGAGGCCCGCACCTGGAATACCCCTGGGAGTCAACTGCGGGAGACATCCAGTGGCCTGCGGAACACCTCGAAGTCGCAAAAACATTCCGGGCGACCAGTTCACACGGGGTAAGACTCTTCGCCTTCGCCGATCAACTGTGCGAGCGGTTTGACCAGGTCTTCCCATGACCAAGTCCCAGAACCCCAACTACGCCCCCATCCCCCTGCGTAAAGCCAACAACGC
>CAXUCQ010000142.1:269-2817 GCA_964249295.1 uncultured Armatimonadales bacterium
TGCGCGGCTACACGGGCCGATTAATGATACAAAGGAGATGCGTCGGATGGAACGTGTGGACCTTGTCCCGGCTGAGGGCCTGGACGTGCAGATCGGCCTGCTGCTGTCCGTGCTGGACGACGTGACGAACGAGTGGCGGGGGATGCTGGGGGATGTGCCGGACGAAGCCGTTGCCTGGCAGCCGTTCCCCGGCGGCCACAGCATCGGCGGCGTCCTGCTGCACATCGCCGACGTGGAAGCCCACTGGCTGCACGAGGTCGCCGCCGGTCAGCCCCGTGACCCGGAAGAACTGAAAACACTGCTTTCGGAAGAAACGCAGCAGGGCCAGGTCCAATGGCCCACGCCGCCGGACAAACCCCTCAGTTGGTACTACGCCCAGCAGGACACCGTTCGCGCCCGCACCAGCCGATTCGTCGCGTCCCTGAACGACCCACTTCATTTCGGCACGCGCCTTCATTTCGACACGCGCCGCGAGACCGAGTTCACCCTGCGCTGGCTGCTTAACCACGTCATCTCGCACGAGGCCTACCACGGCGGCCAGGCCGTCCTGCTGTCGCTCATCCACAAGCGGCAGCCCTAGCCGTACACTTCCACGTCGATGGGCTTGAACGTGCCGTTGTTGGAGAGTTCGGCGGAACAGGCCGTGACGCCGATGTACAGGTCCATCTCCGCCCGCAGTTCGACGAATTGCCCGGCCTGCGACAGCGGCGGCCCAATCGTCATCTTGCCCGTCTGCGGGTCAAAACCGACGTTCATGAAGACATTAAACGACGTGGGGATTTGATCGGGCCGGATGCCGAACGGGGCCAAGCCTCTGCAGAGGTTCTCGAAACAGCTCGGGTGATAATCACCGCTGCCGTAGATGATCTGGAACGTTTCGGGGCTGCACGGCGTCAGCGTGAAGTCGTGCCGCCCGACCCGATCCTCCACGATGGTCAGCATCGGACGGCTTCGGTTGGAGTACAGGATGTGGCCCGTCGTCAGGTACAGCGTGTCCGCGTAGTCGATGCTCCGGCCCGACGACAGCCATTCGCCCGTGTCGGGCCGCGCGAACGCCATCAGGTCGGACACCTGCTCGCCCTGCGGGTCGATGATCCGCAGGGCCTGTCCGGCGTCGAGAGTGAACCCCACGCCCGTCTGCGGCTCCAGGTGGTAAGACGCGATCTTCTCCACGCCTACTCTCTCCCGTCATCGCTATAAGCCTGAGCGTGAGCGTGGAACGGGCAGCGCCACTCGTCGCCCACAGCACGGCCCGAATACTGCCGCGCCTCCGACCGAGCGCCGAAGTCGCTCAGCATCGCGTTGTGACTGCCTTGCAGGGCCGTGTCGCGCGTTCGGATGGCGCTCTGCAGCGGCTGATAGCGCCCCTCGGCCTTGAGCTGGTCGAACTGGTAGTGGGCGTTGAACACCAATGTCGGCCACGCGAACTTGAGCGACCAGCGCGACGCCGCCGGGTGCAGGCCGATCAGATAAAACGCCCGCCCCGCGAAACTGAACGCGAACGTCTTGTCGTCCGGGTCTGCGCTCACCTTCGGGTCCCAGCCGTGTCGGGCGTGGTCCAGCCCGTGCAGCGCCTGCAGCTGCGACCACAGCAGCCGCTCGAAGATCTCCTCGTCGAAGACGCACGGCCCCTGGAAACTCGCCACAAACGTCGAGAACCCGTCCCCCTCGGCCTCCATCGCGTCCTGATCCTGCACGAACGTGAACAGGTCCCGCGCCAGGCCCGCCGTTGCCTCGGGCGAGGTCATGTCGCCGTACACCCCGCAGCGATACGTCCCCCGGTTGAACGCCCCTTTGGCCGCCACGCACGCGAAGCGAGGGTTCAGCACCAGCGCGCGGAACGAGTCATGCACGAATTCTTCCAGCGCCGTCACGGGCGTTTCGGGGTCCCGAGGATGGACCAGCCTCCCCTCACGGTACTGCGCGTAGGCGCTGTTCCGTCGTGCCGCGTCGCTCGCGTAGGGGTTTGCGGAGCCACACTGCTCCGGTCGTTCTTGGGTCAGCAAAAGTCATATCTTTCTAAGCCGGCGCACACCCATTGTCGCGCCCGCCGAGTCATTTTACCCATCCGCCGCCCTGATAAACCGAACAAACGTGCCTGCGGCACTCACCGCGCTTGCATTCGCGATTCTATTTCCGTATAATGACGGCATCCGCCATGCCGCCCGCGGGCATCGGCGGCAGAACAAATCAAGAGCGAACACAAAGTTTTCGGCAAACGAGGAGTCTCAGATGAAAGCCAAAACGATGCGAACACAGGCCCTGGGCCTGGCGGTGGTGGCCGGCGCGGCGACGGCGGCCTGGGCGCAGGCGACGCAGACGCTCCGTTACAAAGGCGAGATCGTCTCGCAAAGCGTGCGGGTCATCGACGGCAGGCCGTGGGTGCCGCTCAGCGACGCCGCCCGCCTGGTCGGCGGCAGCGCCGTCCACTCCGGCGGAGGCGGGTACGAGATCCAGGCCGGCGGCGGGGACGCGGTCGCGCCCGCCGGCGGCGCCGACGAGGTCCACGGCCAGAGCGGCGCCCTCGGGCAGATGGTGTTCACCGGCA
>CAXUCQ010000142.1:2827-7164 GCA_964249295.1 uncultured Armatimonadales bacterium
GGTCGACGGCGTCGACTACGTCGACCGCTACGACACCCGGCACGGGCTGACGACGGAAACGGTCACGCCCGCAGGCCCGCACGACCAGCTCGCCGTCGTCAGCTGCGTGGTCAGGAACGCCGTGACGAAGCCCCGTCAGCTCCTCCTGCGGACCCAGAACACCTACAACACCGCGCTCACCGACGACCAGGGGGCGTCCTACCCGCCCCTCCACTTCGACTTCGCCGGCGGCAGCGGCTACGGCCCGACCATGCTCCCCGGCGCGACCCAGAAGTTCGCCGCCATCTTCAGCATCCCCAAAGGGACGCACGTGCAAGACCTCGTCTTCTCCCTCGCCGCCATCGAAGACAACAACCCCACCGACGTCCGCATCGCCCTGACCCACTGACGCTCTCAAAATGGCCTTCCGCAACTGAGTGACTGAGTCTGTGTCTCAATGGCTATGATCTCACAATCGCCGACCGATCCGCTGGAGCAGGCGCACTTGGCCCTGCTCCGGGGCGACCTGCAGCAAGCCCGTTCGCTCCTTGACCGCCTGACCGACGACGAGCCGGACAACGCACCCGCGCAGGACCTGCGGGCGACGGTGATCGCCAAACAAGCGGCTTTAGCCGAGGCGGCCCGCCTCCAGGCAGGCGAGTTCCCCGGCGCAGTCCCACAGGGGCAGACCGGCTCGGTCTGGACACGGCCACTGCCGGACCCCGCCTCCGCGCTGCTCCAATCCCCCGCAGCCCGGAAGTGGCCCAAGCCGCTCCTGCTGGCGGTCTGCCTGCTGACAGGCGGGCTTTCCTTCCTGCTGCCGGGCCGCCATCATCACAACTACGCCCACAGCAGTTGGGGCGAGGACATCGCCTTCGGGCTGGTGGCAGGGGCGGCGCTGTTTGTCTGGATGGTAGCGCGGAAACGCTGAGCGGTTGGGCTAAGACATCGGCGGCGAGGGGTTGAAAACCTCCGCCTGGGCGGCCCACGGCCAAGCACCCGCTGGGTTCAGGAGCGAACGGCAGTGTGAGGACGCACAGCGTGCGCCCTTCTTCTCGTAATGCACCCTCTCTCCTGTCTGCGCACCCGAAGGACGCTTGGCGGCTCTTGCCGCCGCTCAGGCGCGGGTTTTCAACCTGCGTCACACGGCCCGCGTAATACCGGGCCACCCGTTCGATCTTCTCCTTCTGCTCCGCCGCAAACGGCGCAATGATCGACGCGAGGTCCGTCATAGCCCCCACTTTAGACCAGTTGGTAGATGGCCGGACGATAGCGGGGGAGCGGGATGAGTCCGCCATCGGCCCGTGCCGACGCGATCCAGGCGTCTTCCGCCTGCAATACCTCCCGCACCGCCTCTTCGGGCGTCTCGCCGAACGCGGAACAATGCTTCAAATCCGGGATGTCCGCGATGTCCCCCCCGTCCGCGTCGCTGTAAAACACATTGATATGGTAATCCGTCATGCCGCCTCTCCCGTCCCACTTCAGCTATCCGTATTATAGCGGAACGCTCTCGGGACACGGCCCCCCAACGGGTACAATACAGGGCATGAATGACGCGCGTTCTGACGAAGTCCTGTTCGGGGCCGACCCCACCGAGAAGGGCGTCGCGGTCGAGACCAGGGATTTAGATCCATCAAAAAGAGCAACCGGGACTACGCCCCCCCTGCCGTCTCGCATGGACGACATAGGCCTGCGCTGCGAAGTCATCAGCTCCGGCACCGCCCTGTTCCGGTTTGTCCTATGACCTCCCATCAAGATGCCACGCCTCACCGCATACGCAGGGCAACAGTGTCAGATATCCCGACAGTTTACACCTTCGAACGAGCCTACATTCGGGAGATTGAGCCTGCCGAAGAACCCCGGTGGAGCGCCGCCATCCACGCCCACCTGACCCAATGGATCGCGCATCTGCCGCGCATGTTCGTGGCGACTCTCGACGGTCAAATCATCGGCCACTGTTTCTGGCAACCCGACGCCGCCGACGCCGTTCTGGCCTCCCTCTACGTCGTCCCCGCCGCGCGGCGGCAAGGATTGGGGAGGCGCCTGCTGCGCCGATTCGAGCAGGACGCCCTGCGCCAAGGCTTTACCCGGCTGAGACTGGGTGTCCACGAGAATAACCCGGCCCAGTCGCTCTACGAGCGCGCCGGCTACCACCCCACCCATTCACACGGCCGCTATCGTGATTACGAGAAGCCGTGCGCCCCCGACTCTGACCGACCTCCCCCATCCAATTGGGTACAATAGGGGGCATGAGTGACGCCCGTTTTGACGAAGTTCTGTTCGGGGCTGACCACACCGAAAGGGTCGTGGAGGTCGAGACGAACGACCGCGACGCCACCCTGTTCATCCGCGAGGGCGACGCCACGGTCACGCGCACCGTCCCGTTCGTGCCCTGGCTCGTGCTGGACAAGGAGCGCCATTTCGCCGGGGCTGAAACCGTTGAACTGGACGGACAGGGCTACCGCTTCCTGCTGCGCGTGCCGGCCGGATGGCGGGCGTACCAGGACATCAAGCGGACGCTGCGCGACGAGCACGCCGAGATCATGCAGTACGGCAGCGCGGTCAAGCAGTTCCTGATCGCGTCCGGCATCACGCTGTTCAAGGGCATGGCCTTTGACGACCTCAGGCGCATGCAGATCGACATCGAGACCACCACGCTCGACCCCGCCCTGCCCGAAGCGTGTATCTTCATGGTCAGCGTTTCGGACAACCGGGGGCTGAGCGAGGTGCTGATCGGCGACGAGACCGAAATGCTGCGCCATCTGCTGTCCCTGGTCGAGACGCGCGACCCCGACGTGATCGAGGGCCACAACTTCTACTCGTTCGACCTGCCGTATCTGATGGCGCGGATGTCCGCCCTCGACATCCCGCCCGCGTTCGGGCGCGGCGGCGTCCCCGCCACACTCGGCACGCCCCGCAACTGCGCCATCGGCACCAACTCCCGCCAGTTCACACCGACCTACATCCACGGACGCCACATCATCGACACGCTCCTGCAGACCCAGCGCTTCGACTGGTCGCGCGGCCAGGTGTCCTCCTACGGCCTCAAAGAGTGCGCCCAGACCTACGGCATCGCCCCGCCCGACCGCGTTTATCTGGACCGCAAGGAGATCGTCGAGACCTACCGCACCGACCCCGAGCGCGTCAAAAAGTACGCCGCCCAGGACGCCGAGGAAACAAGCGCGCTGGCCGCCCTCGTGTCACCGACCGAGTTCTACCAGACCCAGATCATCCCCGACTCCTACCAGAACGTCGCCGTGACGGGCAACGGCGAGAAGATCAACGCCATCCTGGTGCGCGAGTACCTGCGCCAACATCGCTCCATCGCCCGGCAGAAGCCGCCCCAGTCCTACCCCGGCGGCTACACCGAGGTCCGCGTGACCGGCGTCGTCAAGCCCATCGTCAAGGCCGACGTCGAGAGCCTCTACCCGAGTCTGATGCTGACCCAGAAGATCGCCCCGGCGTCGGACACCCTGGGCATCTTCCTGCCCCTGCTCTCCGAACTGACCAGCCGACGATTGGAGGCCAAGGCGATGCTCAAGCAGCACCCCAAAGGCGCCCGCGAACACGCCTACTGGGACGGCCTGCAGAACTCGTTCAAGACCATCATCAACTCGTTCTACGGCTACATCGGCGGCCCGTTCTACTTCAACGACTACGACGCCGCCCGCCGCGTCACCGAGGCCGGCCAGGAGGTCGTCAAAAAGATCGCCGCCGAGTTGGAGCTTCAGGGCGCCCAGGTCATCGAGATCGACACCGACGGTGTCTACTTCAAGCCCCCCGCCGATGTCCAGTCCGAGGCCGACGAACTCGGCTACGTCGAGCGCATCGGCCGGACCCTGCCGCCCGGCATCCGATTGGCCCACGACGGCTCCTACAGCGCCATGCTCTCGCTCAAGATGAAGAACTACGTCCTGGTCGAACCCAACGGCCACAAGATCTTTAAAGGCTCCTCCCTCCGCTCCCGCGCCGACGAGCGCTACGGGCGTCACTTCCTCAACGACGCCGTCAACCTGCTGCTCGACGAGGACGACGCCGCCCTGTCTCATCTCTACCAGGACACCCTCGCCCGCATCGAGGACGGCCAAATGCCCATCGCCGAACTCGCCAAGCGCGAGCGCGTCACCGAGAAGTTCCTCTCCTCCGACATGCGCAAGCGCGCCGCCGACGCCGTCAAAGGCGCGGGCATCCGCCAGGGCGAGTTCGTCTCGCTCTACCAGAAGAAGGACAAGACCCTCGGACTGCTCCAGGACTACGCCCACGACGAGGACACCGACTACTACGCCGCCAAGCTCTACAAGTTCGCCGGCCGCCTCAAAGAAGCCGTCGGCGACGCCCAGTTCGACGCGCTCTTCCCC
>CAXUCQ010000143.1:0-7156 GCA_964249295.1 uncultured Armatimonadales bacterium
GCGAGGGCGCGAGCCGGGGCGACACGGCCTGGATGATCGTCGCCACGGCGCTGGTCATGCTGATGACGCCGGGCCTGGCCTTCTTCTACGGCGGCCTGGTGCGCTCCAAGAACGTCCTGAACACGCTGATGATGTCGTTCGTCGCGCTGGCCATCATCAGCATCCAGTGGATGCTGTGGGGCTTCTCGGAGGCGTTCGGCCCCAAAGAGATCGCCCCGCACGGGATCGGCCTGTTCGCCAACCCGACGACGTGGGCGGGCTTGAAGGGCGTGGGCGCGGCGACCGTCGCCCCGAACACCATCCCGGAGAGCATCTATATGCTGTTCCAGATGACGTTCGCGATCATCACGCCCGCGCTGATCTCCGGCGCGATCGCCGAGCGCATGAAGTTCGGCGCTTACTGCCTGTTCATCCTGCTGTGGGCCACGTTCTTCTACGACCCGCTGGCGCACATGGTCTGGGGCGGCGGCTACATCGGGACCGGCTACCTGCACGCGCTCGACTTCGCGGGCGGCACCGTCGTCCACATCTCGTCGGGCGTTTCGGCGCTGACGCTGGCGTTCATGCTGGGCAAGCGCAAGGGCCACGGCAGCGATGAGCTGCGCCCGCACAACGTCCCGATGGTCTTGCTCGGCGCGGCCCTGCTCTGGTTCGGCTGGTTCGGCTTCAACGGCGGCAGCGAGCTGGCCGCCGACGGCGTGGCCTGCGCGGCGTTCATCAACACGCACATCGCCACGGCCGCCGCGGCCCTCTCGTGGATACTTATCGAGTGGGTCAAGTTCAAGAAGCCGACCGCCGTCGGCCTCGCCTCGGGCGCCGTCGCGGGGCTGGTCGCCATCACCCCGGCCTGCGGCTTCGTCAACGCCACGGCGGCGCTGCTCATCGGCCTGATCGTGTCGCCGATCTGCTTCTCCGCGATCCAACTCAAGGGCAAACTGAACGCCTACGACGACGCGCTGGACGTGTTCGGCGTCCACGCCTGCGGCGGCATGTGGGGCGCCTTGGCGACCGGCCTGTTCGCCAACGCCGCCGTCAACGCCAACATCACCACGCCGGTCGCCACGCCGGGCGGCTTGGGCGCTCAGAACGGGCCGCTCGGCTTCCTGGCGGGCGGGCCGACCGGCACCTGGCACCAGTTCGGGGTGCAGCTGGAGGCCGTCGTCCTGACCATCGTCATGGCGGTCATCGCCACGTTCATCCTGGGCAAAGTCGTCGGCCTGATCACCGGCGGCCTGCGCGCCGACTCCGACGAGGAGGAGAACGGCCTGGACGTGACCGAACACGGCGAGGAAGGCTACACGACGGACAACGCCGGCATCCCGGCGCTGGCGCACTAGAACAGGAGGCAGAACATGGTTCGTATCGAAGCGATCATCCGGCCCAGCCGGCTGGACGAAGTCAAAGCGTCGCTCGATGACGTGGGCATCCATGGCATGAGCGTCCTGGAGATCAAGGGCGCGGGCAAGCAGAAGGGCTACACGCAGCACTACCGCGGGTCCGAGTACCAGGTCAACCTGCTGCCCAAGGTCCAGATCATCGTGATCGTGGACGACGCCGATCAGGAGAAGACCGTGGACGCGATCGAGAACGCGGCGCGCACCGGCGAGATCGGGGACGGCAAGATCTTCGTCACGCCCGTGCTGGAAGCGGTCCGCATCCGCACCGGCGAGCGCGGCGACTCCGCGATCTCCTAGCTCTCGCCGCCCGGACCGAAGTCCGGGGCTACAAGGATACGGCCTGGAAGTCCGCCTGCGCGGACTGAAGAGTGGCACTTGCGCCACCTCAGTCTCCGCGGGCGGACTTTCTTTTCCTCCGGCAGCCCCGGACTTCAGTCCGGGCGGCGTGACGCCAGGTACAATCGACCAACATGGCTTTCCGACCCTGCATCGATCTCAAAGAAGGCCGCGTGGTCCAGATCATCGGCGGCACGCTCACAGAGGATGGACGGGCCGCCGTCAACCACGTCTCGGAGCGGGCGGCGGCGGAGTTCGCCGCGCTCTACCGGCGCGACGGCCTGCGCGGCGGCCACGTCGTCATGCTCGGCCCCGGCAATGAAGACGCGGCGCTGTCCGCCCTGCGCGCCTATCCGGGCGGTCTGCAGGTCGGGGGCGGCATCACCCCCGAGAACGCCGGGACGTACCTGGACGCCGGCGCGAGCCACGTCATCGTTACGTCCTACCTTTTTGTCGACGGCGCGCTGTCGGAACGGCGGCTGGGCGCGATGGCGCGGGCCGTGCCGCGCGAGAACCTCGTCATTGACCTGAGCTGCCGTCGCACCGCGGACGGGCATTACCACGTCACAACGGACCGCTGGCGGACGATCACCCAGGTCCGGCTCAGCCGCGCGGCGCTTCAGAGTTTCGAGGCGGTGTGCAGCGAGTTTCTCGTCCATGCCGCCGATGTGGAGGGCAAACAGGCCGGCATCGATGAAGATTTGGTGACGCGACTTGGCACATGGGTGACAATTCCCACAACCTACGCCGGGGGTGCGAGGTCGCTCGACGACATCCGCCGCGTGGAGGAGCTGTCCGGCGGCAGGGTAGACCTGACGATCGGCAGCGCACTGGACATCTTCGGCGGCTCCCCCGTCCGGTATGAAGCCGCGGCGGGGTTGGGGAGGAAGTAAGCGGGCGGGTTCCCACGCCCTGACGCGTGTTCGGGGCCGGGGGGGCGACGCCCCGCGTCCGGGAGGAGAAGCCGTTTCCCGCGTCGAATCAGGCCGCATGATACGCATCGCCATCCTGCTGTCCGGGCGCCATGGGCGCGGCAGCAACATGCAGGCCATCGCCGCCGCGTGTGAGGACGGGCGAATCGCCGGCCAGGTCGTCAGCGTGATCGGGAACAGCGAGTCGCCCGCCCTCGCCCGCGCCCGTGATCTCGGCCTGCCGACCGCCGTCGTTCCCTCCCCACCCCGAGACAGCGGGCCGGACGGCGAGGCGGACTACGGGCAGGCACTGCAACGGGTGTTGGGGGCGGACGCCCCGGACCTGATCTGCCTGGCGGGCTACATCCGCAAGGTGCCTTCCGCCGTGGTTTCGGCCTACGCGGGGCGCATCATGAACATCCACAACGCGCTTCTGCCGTCCTTTGGCGGGCGGGGGATGTACGGCCTCCATGTCCACCGGGCCGCACTGGAGTATGGGGTCAAAGTCTCCGGCTGCACCGTCCACTTTGTGGACGAGGGCTACGACACCGGGCCGATCATCCTCCAGTCCGTCGTCCCGGTCGAGGGGGGCGACACCGCCGAGACGCTGGCCGCGCGCGTCCTCGTGGCGGAACACGAGGCTTTCCCGCGCGCCGTGGCTTTGTTCGCCGCTGGTCGCCTACAGGTCGAAGGCCGGCGCGTCCGGGTCGGCTGAAGGCCGGCATCGGCCCGAACGAGGCGCAAAAATGCGGGTGAAAAAAAGGACGCGCCGTGCGGCGCGTCCAAGGTACATCGGATAACAAGTGCGGTTGTGAGACGGGCCTTATTTGGCCGACATCCGGCGGCGGGCCACAAGGGCCAGCGGCAGGGCGCCCAGACCCAGCAGGGCCAGAGACGCCGGCTCGGGCACGGCGGCGACCAGGCCAGGCCCGATCGTGGTCGTGCCGCCGCCCGCCACGGCGGGCGAGGTCGAGGCCGCCGAGACGGAGCCGACCGGCGGAAGCGGCGAGAAGAACGAGAACGCCGCCGACTGGCCGACGGTCGTCAGGCCCGTAGGCGCGCCGAAGTCGAAAGAGCCGGGGACCAACGACGCCTCACTGAAGCCCGGCGAGGAGACGTAGCTCACCGGCACGCCCGCGCCGAAGTTGAACGTGAACGTGTTCAGGTTGACGGGGGTGCCGTAGGTCTTGTCCAGCGTGACCACGTAGTTATAGGTATACGCGGGGCTGGTTGTGACGGTGGACTGGTTCAGGTCTGCGGTGAACAGGACATTGTTGTTGGCATCGTACCCGTTGAACGTCTGCGCGTGCGCACCGCTCAGCAGGCCCGCCGCCAGGCCGGACACCGCCATCACCGAAAGGAACTTCTTCATGTAGTTTTCACCTCCCCTCATTTATGCGTTTGGAGCATCTTATCTCAACGTGTATCGTCCCACGGAGCGTCTCTGTAAGCAGGAATGCACACAGTATACCACAAAAACAGGGGCGCACATCAATGCGCCCCCGCTAAGAGTACCTGATTTATTGTTTCGGCGTGTGCCTCTGTCGAGTCATCGCTTGGGGCAGGTCTTCTTACTTCCGGCGGCGGGCCACAAGGGCCAGCGGCAGGGCGCCCAGGCCCAGCAGGGCCAGAGACGCCGGCTCGGGTACGGCGGCGACCAGGCCAGGCCCGATCGCCGACGTCCCGCCTCCGGCCATCGCCGGCGAGGTCGCCGACAAGGAGACGGAGCCGGTCGGCGGCAGCGGCGATTCGAACGTGAAGGTGCTCATGTCGCCCGGGGGGTCCAGCCCCGGGCCCCCCCCCACCGCCACCGCGCGGGGGGCCACGCACGCCTCGCCGAAGCCCGGCGAGGAGACGTAGGTCACGGGGACGCCCGCGCCGAAGTTGAACGTGAACGTGTTCACGGCCGTCTTGCCCGGATCGGAGACCAGCGTCGCCACATAGCTGTAGTTGTAGCCTGCAGCCGTCTGCGTCACCACGGGCGCGATGCTGACGTCGAACAGGGTCGCCCCCGTCGAATCGACGCCGGTGATCGTCTGCGCCTGCGCGCCCGCCGCGATCCCCATCCCCAATCCTGCCGCCAGAGCGCAGATCGTTGAAAGTTTATTCATGTGCTGTTTTCACCTCCCTTGCTATTTACAAAGTGCCGTGCCAATCTACCCAGGTCTCCAGGCCGTGAAACAGGTATTTCTGCGGCACCGGAGTCAGTCCCGTCCTGCGGAGACGCTTTCCGGCGGGATGGGACCGGCCGGCTTGCCCGCCTCGTCCGGCGGGCGGCGGGTCAGGCGCACCTCCTGGACACGGCGGCCGTCCGTTTTCGAGACCACGAACTCCATGTTCTCATACCGAATCGACTCCCCTTCCGACGGCTGCCTGCCGAACAGGCCGAAGACGAGGCCGCCGACGGTGTCGAAATCCTCATGCGGGAGCGACAGTCCCATTCGCTCGTTGAGGTCGTCGATCGCGGCGCGCCCATCGATCACCGCCGAGTGGGCGTCCAGCGTCCGAATCTGCGACCGGTCCGTGTCCGGCTCATGGGTGTCGTACTCGTCCTTGATCTCGCCCACCAGCTCTTCCAGCAGGTCTTCGATCGTGACCAGGCCCGCGGTGCCGCCGTACTCGTCCTGAACGATGGCGAGCTGGATGTTGGAGCGGCGGAACTCGTCCAGCAGCTCGTCGACCCGCTTGTTCTCGGAGACCAGCAGCGGCAGGCGCATGACTCCGCGCAGGTCCACGGCCCGCTCGCCGCGCGCCAGCAGGGGCAGCAGGTCCTTGGCGTGGACGATGCCGATGATCGAGTCGACGGTCCCTTCGTAGACGGGGATGCGCGAATGGCCGCTCTCGACGATCAACTGCAGCAGGGCGGACAGGCTCAGGCCGACGTCCGCCGCCCTGATGTCGATACGCGGCGTCATCACCTGCCGCACGTCGGTGTCGCCGAACGAGATGACGTTGCGGATGATCTGCTTCTCGTCCTCCTCGATCGCGCCCGAGCGCGCCCCGGCTTCCAGCACGGTCCGCAGTTCTTCCTCGGTGATCATCGGGGCGGCGAACGTCGCCGACAGGCCGAAGGGCCGGATCAGTCCGTTGGAGACGGCCAGCGCGACGCCCGCGAGCGGCGAGAACAGCGTCATGAAGAAGCGCAGCGGGGCCTGGATCGCCAGGGCGACCTGCTCCGGGCGGCGCAGCGCGACGGCGCGCGGCACGATCTCGCCGACCGAGATGGTGAACAGCGCCGCGGCCAGCGTCAGCATGATCGTCCAGAGATGAATCTGCGCCGGCGGGACCGCGTCGGGAATGGGATGCGGCCCCTGCCGGCGGTGGAACGCCGCCGCCGCGTCGGGCGCCAGCAGCGACGCCGTGAGCGCCGCGGCGGCGAACGCCGCGAGCGTGATGCCGACCTGGACCGTCGCCCCCACACGCGTGGACTGCTGCATCAACTTCTGCACGCCGCCCGCCGTCCCGGTGTGCGCGTCCCCTTCGGCGATCATCTGCTGGAGCCGGGCGTTCCGCACGGTCACCAGAGCAGTCTCCGCCAGGGTGAAGAAGGCGTTCAGCAGCGTGAGCAGCAGAAGGGCGAAGAGCGCGTAACTGTCAGCCGGGTTCATATCGAGGTACGCCGCCAGCGCGGGAACAATCAGCGCGACAGAGATCAGCGCGGGAAGAAGTGGAAGAAGTACACGCCGCAGGTCAGCAGGACCCCGAGCAGGCCGCCGATGACGACCTCCTGCATGGTGTGGATCTTGCCCTCGACGCGGCTCTGCGCGACCAGGAACGCCAGCAGCAGGGCGAGCACGCCGGTGAACCAGTCCGTCGCCCGGTACAACAAGGTCGAGGCGAAGAAGAACGACACGGCGGAGTGTCCGCTGACGATCCCGCCGGAAAGGATGGACCCCTTGCCGCCCATGATCTTGCTGACGAACACGATAATCAGGACCAGGGTGACGACCGCGATCATGACGTGGGTCGGCTGCGGGTCGCGCTCCAGCGCGATGTGCATGCGCCTGATGCGGTTGTTGCCGAAAAAGAGGATGGAGCCGACGATGGCGGCGTTGATGGAGGCGATCAGCACCGCGCCCGCCGCGATGTCTTTGGCCAGTTTCGCCAGCGGGTGATAGGCCTGCGTGATCATGTCTACGACGCTCTCGACCGCCGTGTTGAACATCTCGGCCATCAGCACGGTCGAGACGACGATGAACAGCAGCGCCATCTCGCTGGGGTGCAGGCGCAGCAGCAGGCCGATCAGCAGCACGACCACGACCGTGAGGAAGTGGAAGCGCATGTGCTTCTGCGTGCGGAACACATGGACGATGCCTTCCACGGCGTACTTAAAGGAGTCCAGGTGATTTTTCGGGCGTGGGACGGTGCGCATAACATCAGAAGTGTTCGACGAGGAACGGGTGTCTTCCTTCCACCGGCAGCGGGATTCCGAGCGCGTCGAGCACGGCGACCGTCTTCTGCTGCATCTGCGCCGCCCCTGCGGCGGTCTCGTCGTCATCACCGAGCAGGTGC
>CAXUCQ010000144.1:0-7138 GCA_964249295.1 uncultured Armatimonadales bacterium
GCCGACGCCCGCCAGCGCCGGGCTTCCGTCCTGCGCCAGCGTCATGAGGCGGCGGACGTTGCGCGCGCCGATGCGACCGTAGCTCATCGTCTCAACCTCCAGGCCCGGCACGATCACTTTGGCCGCGTGGACGCCGGTCTGGGGGTCGGAGAAGTCCGCGACGAGCATCTCCAGCCCCTCGGCCTCCACCCGCCGCACCACTTCGCGGAGCAGAGCAGGCCGGTCGGCTGCCATTGTTTCGGGCGCGGTCGGCAGGTCGGCGAAGGCGACGTATCTCCCGGTGTGGAAGACGCGGGGGGCGAGCAGGCCGCGTATCTCGGCCAGCGGAAGGCCGATCCAGCGGAGCATGGACTGGAGGGCGCGCGGCTCCTGACCCGCCGGGTCGAAGCCGGCGCGGAACCGGTCTAAGTATCCCGGCGGCGCGACCCGCGTCACGTCGCTGAGCGGCCCGTGGAAGAAGGCGACGCGGGGGCGGGCGGCGGCGAACTCCAGCAGCGCCTTGCGCAAGGCGACGGCGGCGACGGGGTGGACCGCCTCGCCGCCCCCGATCGCCATGATCGGGGCGCCGCCTCCCGACGAGTCCCGGTCCGCCCCGACGACGTAGAAGTTCGTCATTCCGAAGTCGGTCGCGGCGACTTTCACCGTCACGTCCACGCCCGCCGCGTCCATCCCGGCCAGCAGGGCGCGGGCGTCGGGGTCGGTGACCGTGGCCGGATCGAGCGCGGTGCCGGTCGCCAGCGCCCGGATGTGGACGCCGTTGCCGTCGCGCTGCAGGAGTTCCAACAAGCCGTGCAGGACGGACTGCTCCCTGGTCAACCCCGCCCCCAGGCCGTTGGTGATCGGCGTCACCAAGGGCGCGACGCCCGGCGCCAAGTCGCCGCCGTAGGTGGCGACGAACTCCAGCGGGACCAGGGCCGGCTCGCCGGTGGTCCAGCGCCGGGCCTCATACCATTCCAGCGGCGTGTCCGGGGTCCAAGGGCTGCCGGCGTGCAGGCACAGGGCGCGGGGGTCGATGACGGACTCGACGCCCCAATGTGCGACCATGTCGCGGAGCGACCCGAAGAGCCGGGGCCGCTCCAGCACGGCGCGCGAGGCGGAAAACTCTTCGGTCATCTCGCCCAGCGCGCCGACCAGCGCGGCCTCGTCGGACGGGCCGTAGCCCAGCCCGCCGCGCGTGCGCCCGTCGCGGGCGAAGAACGTCGCGGTGCGCGCGGGTACGCCCAGGCGGTCCAGCGGTGTGGTGGCGAACTCGATCAGCTCGCCGGGCGGCAGGGCGTTTTGATAGGCAGAGATGGCGTCAGCATAGGTGTCGGACATGGCGGGATAGGCTCTCTGTGTGTCGTGGATTGACAAGGGGCGGCGGTGTGTCGCGGCCCCCGGCCTTTCAAGGCCGGGCTATTCGGCCAGGGGCCGGAAAGCCCCTCCGGGGTCGATAAGGTGCGGGGGCATCCGCAGACGCTCGGCATGGCCCGCTAGGCCGCTTTGGGCGGCTTCTTGCCGGTGGAAGTCGGTCAGTTTGCGGCGCACCTCGTCGGGGCCGCCGAACTGGAAGCCGATCTGCGAGGCGTAGGCGCAGCACCCCGCGATCTTGCGCTCCAGGAAGTCGGTGATGTCCAGCGCCTGCTCCTGGAGGCCCGTCGGTAGGAGCGGCGACGGGCGGGCGTCGGGTTCACGAAAGGCGTAGGGCGTGTCCCGGTACCAGACGGTCCGCTCGGCCAGGCCCGACGCGAGCAGGGCGCGGATGACCTGGAGGTGGTCGGCATGGCCGCCCAAGCCCTGCGGGCCGAACACGAGGTCCGGGCGGAGTTCATCGGCCAGCGCCGTCAGGGCATCGGCGACGGGACGCCAAACATCGTCGCCTTCGCGGACCCCGGCGAACAGGGCGGCGGGCGAGTCATAGCCCCGGTGCGGCGCTTCGGCCAGCGGCCAGTGTCGCACGTCGCGCACGCCCGCGATCCGGGCGAACATGGCATCTTCGGCCCGGCGCAGGGCCATGTAGTCTGTGTCGGCGGCCAGGCCTTTATCGGTCTGACAGCGCAGGGCGAACCCCTGCGGGTCCGGCACACTGCGCGTGAACACGGTGCAGAGCGTGGCGTCCCAGCCCGCGTCCAGGAGGCGCATCAGCGTCCCCGCGCAGGAGAAGGCGACGTCGTCGAGATGGGGGGACAGGAACAAGGCGTTTGGCATGAGCGGCTACAGGAGGTGCGGCGCGGCGCGGAAGCGGCAGGACGGGTCGGGCGGGGCGTCGAGGGTCCAAGCTGTGTCGGGCGTGGTGCCGCGCAGCTGACCGTAAACGCCGTCGATCTGGCGGGCGATGACGGGACAGGCGCTGGGCCTCGTCGTAGGCCTGCGCCGTCAGGCGCCTGCGCAGGGGCGCGTCGTCGAGCAGGCGGGCGATGGCGGCGGAGAGGGCGTGTACGTCGCCGGGCGGCACGAGCAGGCCGTTCTCGCCGTCGCGCAGGCAGTCCACGACGCCGACGGCGAAGCAGGACACGACGGGCAGGCCGCAGGCCATGGCCTCCAAGATGGTGTTGGAAAAGCCCTCGGCGTAGGTGGGCGATAGGAACACGTCGCCCCTGTTGTAGACGGCGGGAACGTCGTCGTAGTTGACGTAGCCCAGGGTGTCTGTGCGATCCGCCAGGCCCCTCTCGGCGACGCGGACGCGGACGGCCTCGGAGTCGGGGCCGATGCCGGAAACAAGCAGCCGAAACGCGCGGCCCTGGGCGGCGAGCGGGGCGAGCGCGTCCAGCATATCCAGGGCGCCCTTGCGCCGGTCGACCCGGCCGTGATACAGCAGGGTGGGACACGCGGGGTCGGCGAACTCGCCCGGCGCCCAGCCGTCGCGCGGGCGGAAGCGGCCCGTGTCCACCGCGCCCGGCACGATCACGAACCGGTCCATGGGCGTGCCGTGATTATGATGGACTTCTTCGGCGAACGACCGGGAGCCGATCAGCAAGGCCCCGGCGTGGCCCAGTACGGCCTGCATGGCGTCCTTGTGGGTGGAACAGCACAGGCCGACCCAGTGTCCGTCGCCGCCCTGAATGGACACGACGTTGGGTACGCCCAGCCGCTTCGACGCTTCCAGGGCGGCCAGGCCCGTCGGGTAGCCGTACTGGGCGTGCAGGATGTCGAAGGGCTTGAGGGTGTGTTCGCGGGCGACCGTTTCGACCATGCTCCCGATGTCGCGCTCCCAGTTGGCGGTCGATTCCTGCTCGCCCAAGGCTTCCAGGCCGATGACCTTGACGCCCGGCACGGGCGGCGGCGGCCCGCCGCCGTAGACGCGCGTCCCGGCGTCGTCGCCTCGGTACTGGGACACCATGACCACATCATGGCCCAGGGCGACCAGTTCGCGCAGAAGGTTTTGGGCGTACACGCTCATGCCGGAGATGGCCGGGAAGTAGCGCCGTGAGATGAAGCAGATGCGCATGGTGGTTAAACCGGCTTTCCCCCGGCGGTTTCGGCTTCCTCCAGGAAGCCGATGACGTGACGGCCCGGCTCACGATAAAGCGGGTACAGCGGGCCGACGGCGCGCTCCTTGGCCGCCGGGTCGAACCAGGCCCCGGCGAACTGGGGCGCTCCGGCGCCGGGGAGCCGGATGGGCTTGGCCGTGGGCGGTGGGTCGCCCAGGCCGACTAGGTCGGAACCCCGCGCCAGCAGGCGGCGCAGGTTGCGAACTCCGATGCGCTCATAGGTCATCGTTTCGACCTCCAACCCCGGCACGATCACTTTCACGACCGAGACAGGCGCCTCGGGCGGCGTAAAGTCGGCATAATAGATGCCCAGGCCCTCGGCGCCGAGTCGATCCGTGAGCAGCATCAGCAGCGCGTCGGCGTCGGGCGCGTCGGTCGTCGGCAGTTCGGAAAAGCGGACCGTTTGCCGCACGTCAAAGACCGGGCGGCGCAACATCTCCCAGAACTCCCGGTGCGACAGGGGCGCCCAGCCGCGCATCTCGCGCAGGGCGCGACCGTCTTCGGAGCGCATGGAGGTGGGGCGGAACGACTCCAAGTAGCCGGGCGGGGCGGCGGCGCGCACCGGGGCGAGCGGCCCGTGGTTGAACGCCTTGCGCGCCCGCGCCATCGTGAACTCGCGCAGCGCCTTGGCGAGCGCGAACTCCCGGTCGGGGTGGACCGCCTCGCCGCAGGCCGACAGCGAGATCGGCTGGGGCGCCCGCGCCGGGTCGCGGTCGTGGCCGACGACGTACAGATTGGCAAGCCCGAAGTCGGTCGCGGCCAGCTTGACCAGCACTTCGACGCCTTCCGCGTTCAGAAACTCCAGCAGGTCGCGCGTGGCCGGGTCGCGGACGTCGTCGAGTTCGACTCGGACGCCCCGGCCCATGGCCCGGTAGGAGACGCTGTTGCCGTCGCGCTGCAACAGTTCCAGGACGCCGTGGGCGACGGCGTGGGCCAGCGTCGGCCCCGCGCCCAGGCCGTTAGTGATCGGAACGGCCAGCAGGCGCGACGGGTCCGCGCCCGGCCCGATGTCGGCGGCGCGCGGGGCGACGAACTCGACCGGCGCCCAGGCGCGCTCGCCGGACGGGTGACGCTTCACCTCGACCCACTCCAGAACGGTTTCGTCCGGCGCATAGTCACTGCCCGCCGACAGGCACAATGTGAGCGGGTCCAAGGCGTCCCGACCTTGGCGGCGCATCTCTGCATAAGTGGCCCGGAGGCGCGGCATAGTTCTCAGGGCCTCGCGCGCCGCGTGCCATTCGACCGCCTCGCCCCAGGCGCTGGTCCGGGCCGCGTCCCAGCCGGCCCCGTAGCCGAAGCCGTCCGACAGCGCGCCGTCTTCGCCGATCAGCGCGACGGTCCAGAGCGGCAGGCCCAAGCGATCCAGCGGCGTCAGGGGGAACTCAAACAGGCGCCCCGCGCGCAGGGCGGGCCGCAGGGCTTCACGGTAGAGCGGCAGGGACTGGGCGAGGGGATCGCGATAAATGACACTCATGCAGCCCCGCCTTCTATGGACAGGGGGCCGAAAAACGGCGGCCCGGCGAGTTGCGCGTCGAACAGGCGTAGGACTTGGGCGCGGTCGCACGGGTCGGACTCGAACGTGGTGTAGACCCGGTCGAAGTTTAATTCGGCGACGACCACGCGGTAGCGGCGGATTTCGGCGTGACTCATGGGGATGCGACGGTTGAAGGCTTTGTGCGTACTGAGGCCGGTCAAGCGTCCGCCGCCGTCGTGGTGGAACTTGATCATGTCGCCCGCGAAGAGCGCCCGGCGCTCGGCCCAGTGTAAGATCGTGTGGCCGGGGAAATGGCCGCCGGTGTGCCACAGCGTCAGTCCGGGGGCGAGTTCGAGGCAGTCGTCAAAAGGCCGGGTCACGGCGAAGGCGCCGGTCCAGGGGAGGTCTTCGGCCTGGATGGCGACGGTCGGTTCGAAACAGCTCTGCAACTGCCACAATGCCCCGTAGGCGTGGGGATGCGAAGCGGAAAGCCATTGGAGGCCGCCGCGCGCGGCGATCAAATCCAGCGCCTCCGGGCTGTACCAGCCGGCGCCGTCGAAGAATACATTCCCGGTCGGGTGCGGGATGAGATAGCCGTGCGGCCCGATGCCGAAACTTGGTTCGGTCTGAAACGTGACCACGCCCAGGTCGTCTTCGGCCCAGGCGCAGCGGGTCGTGCGGGCAACCTCATCGGCAGGCAGAAATGTGAAGCCGCCTTCGGGCGGCGTGTGCCGGAAGTCGGTGCAGACGGGGCAGGTCATCGGCGCGGCGAAGTGCGTCTGCCAGAATCCGCAATTCGTACAAAGAAAGGGCGTCACCGGTGCGCCTCCGATCCGGTAGGGTCCACACGGACGCCGCCGGCCTGGGACTGCGCGGCGTGCAACAGGCGCATAGTGTGCAGGTCGCGCTCCGGCGGGAACGGGAACGGGACGCCGCCCCGCAGGCAGCGGGAGAACGTCTCGACCTGTGCCTGGAACGGGGACACGTCCTCTTCGGGGGTAACGACGACCTCGCGCGCCGCGCCCGTGCGGGCGTCGATCACGTTCAGCGTGCCGCCGGGGGTCTGGCCCATCGTGTTGCGGGCGACGGCCATGCCTTCGGTGCCGATGATCTCCAGGGTGCGGCGCGGGAAAGCGTCGGGGCAGTTGTAGGCGACGTTCAGCGACAGCAGGGCGTCGCCCGCGAACCGCCCGGCCAGAACGGCGCCGTCGTCCACGGGGTAGTCGAAGACACGCCTTTGCAGCAGGCACGCGACCTCGACCAGCGGCGAGTCCAGCAGGTGCTGCGTCAAATCTAAACCGTGCGGAGCCAGGTCGATGAAGGCCCCGCCGCCCGCGCGGGCCGGGTCCACGCGCCAGTTGTCGTGGCCCGATTGACCGGGCGGCGCCCAGTCGCCGGGCGTCCAGCAGGCGTAATGGACGCGGACCGCCGTGACCGTGCCTAATCGGCCCGCCCGGACGATCTCGGCCAGGCGGCGGTGGCGGGCCTGGAACCGCTGGTCGAAGGCCGTGGCGTACTGCACCCCGGCGGCGCGGCAGGCGGAGACCATCGCTTGGGCGTCTTCCACGCTCGTCGCCATCGGTTTTTCGCAGAGGACGTGTTTGCCCGCCCGCGCGACGGCTTCGGTGATAGATCGGTGCCGGTGGTTGGGCGTGGCGATGTAAACGGCGTCCACGTCAGGCGTTCGCAGAAAATCGTCCAAACTCGTGAAGCAGGCCGTGTCCGGGGTGTCGGCGGCGATGCGGCGCATGGCCTCCGTGTCCGGGTCGCATAGGGCGACCAGTCGGGCCGTGGGAGCGGCGCGCAGGCCGGTAGCGACGTAGTCGCGCGCCACCCAGCCGCAGCCGACGATGCCCCAGCCGATGTCCGGAGTCGTCACGTGCGGCTGCCTTCCGGGCGCATCAGGCCGACGGCGCGCATGAGGTCTTGTTGGAATGCCTGCACGGGGCCGGGGTGGATGATGTCCATGTCGTGCAGGGCGACTTCCAGGGTGAAAGCCGCCGAGCGGGCGTGCCACTCCATCTCCAGCACGCGGTCAAGCGAATCGGCGGTCTGGAACGCGCGGCCTTCCGGCGTGTCTGCCCGGAAGACGGCTTCCAGGGACGCGCAGACCGGGCCGCGCAGCGGTGCCGGGATCTGCTCCAGCGCCCGTCGGCGGAATGTTTCCATCAGCGGCTGGAGGTGGCCTCCGAGC
>CAXUCQ010000145.1:0-4682 GCA_964249295.1 uncultured Armatimonadales bacterium
GCCTGGGTGATGGAACAGACGAAATACTCGTCCTCGTCGCCCTGGCGCATCAGACCGTGCTCGATCAGGTCGTTGATGAAGGCCTCGACGCCGTCGCGGGTGGAGTTTTTGAGGACGCCGAAGAGCGGGTGGTGGTGCAACTGCTCGGTGCCTTTGGACACGGACCCGCGCAGCAGTTTGTTGAGGCGGGCGCGGCCCAGAGGGAAGCGCAGGGCGTCGATGCCCTGCAGGATGCCGTGGATGTCGCCGGGAGGAATGAACGACGGCGGGGGCGCGGACGGGCCGCGCACGGGCTGGGACACGGCGCGGGCCTTTTCGGCGCGCTCGGGGTGGTCGCAGTTGTCGCAGCAGAAGCCGGTGTCTTCAGGTTCCTGGCGGTCGCCGAAGTAATCCAAAACGGTGCGGCGTCGGCAGTCCAGGGTCTTGCAGTAGTCGGTCATCTCGTCCAGGCGGCGGTAGCGCTCGCGGCGCTGGCTGTCCAGATCGGTGCGGATGCGGCGCAGGGCGTCGGCGGGGAAGCCGCGCTGGGCGAGCCGCAGGGTGATCTCGTCGGGCGTCTCGCCCCCTCGCTGGATCAGGTCGGCGCGTTCCAGTTCGCCGAGAGCCAGGCGCAGGGTCAGGGCGTTGCCCCTGTCGTTGGGGCCGAGCAGGCGGGCCAGGCCGAACTTGGAGGCCGTGACGGTGTCACCCTCGGCCTGACGGCACAGGGCGCGGTGGACGGTCTGGATGGCTTCGGGGGTCAGGGCCTCGTTGTCGATGAACCATTCGCGGGTGCGCCGGTCGGTGAAGTGGTAGAGAATGACGCAGCGGCTTTTCTTGCCGTCTCGCCCCGCGCGGCCCGCCTCCTGATAGTAGCTTTCCAGGCTGTCCGGGCAGGCGCAGTGGATGACGAAGCGCACGTCGCTTTTGTCGATGCCCATGCCGAAGGCGTTGGTGGCGACCAGCGTGTGCAATTCGCCGTCGAGCCAGCGCTGCTGCATGGCGTTGCGCTCGTCGGGGTCCAGCCCGGCGTGGTACATGCCGGCCTTTTTGCCGGCGGGGGCCAGCGCGGACGACGCGACTTCGTAGATCTCCTCGCACTGCTTGCGTGTGGCGACGTAGATCAAGCCGCTGCCGGGCTGGGCGGCGAGTTTGGGCAGGGCGCGGGCCAGGCGCTCCTCGCGCTCGCCTTCGGTCTTGCAGCGCAGCACGGCGAAGTGCAGGTTGGGCCGGTCGAAGCCGCCGACTAATGTCAGCGGGTCGCGCATCCCCAGGTTGGCGACGATGGACTGCTGGACGCGCCGGGTCGCCGTCGCCGTCACGGCGGTGAGGGGCGGGCTGCCTAATGTCTCGGCGACCGTTTGGAGTGTGAGGTAGTCGGGCCGGAAGTCGTGGCCCCACTCGGAGATGCAGTGCGCCTCATCGACCACCAAGCGTGACACGCCGACGGCGCGCAGGGCGTCCACGAAGCCGCCGGAGCGGAACCGCTCGGGGGCGACGTACATCAGGCGAATCCTGCCGGCGCGGAGGCCCGACAGCACGGCGCGCTGCTCGTCGGCGGTCTGCAGGGACGACAGGCAGGCGCAGCCGGCGGCGGCGAAGGCGGGGCGTCGGTTGAGCGCGTCCACCTGGTCCTTCATCAAGGCGATCAGCGGCGACACGATGAGGGTGACGCCGGGCGTCATCAGGGCGGGCAGTTGGAAGCACAGGGACTTGCCCGCGCCCGTGGGCATGACGACCAGGACGTCGCGCCCGTCCTGGGCGGCCCGGACGGCCTCCTCCTGGAGCGGGCGGAACTCGCGGAAGCCGAACGACTCGTGCAGGGCGTCGGCCAGTTCTGGGGTGGCAAGGGCGGATGGCATGGCCCTTTCATTATACCCGACGCGGGGGTGAGCGGGCGGAGTTTCGCGCCGGGTATAACAGGGCAGAAACACAGAGGGGGCGGCATTCGATGGCGGAAGGCACAACGACGGAAGAAACGATCACGCGCGCGGCACACCCAGGCCGGACGCAGCGGGCCGGGGTTCTGATCACGCTGATCGCCGTGGTCGGCGCGGTCGCGCTGATGGACATCGTCGCCGAGATGGTGGTCGATCTGGTGCGTCTGCGCGAGGAAGGGTACTAAGCGTCAGTGACAGACCCCACTGACTCTGTGAGCGTTGTAGGAGACGACCGGCTAAGGCGATTTGCCAGGGTGATTCGAGAGTCTGCCTTCTGTGGTACAATAGTACCAAGGGGGCAGGCACTATGGGCATCATCGAGGCGTTAGGCATCGGACTAATCGCGACCGTGCTGTTCTGTCCGTTCTACTGGGGCGTTGTGGCATTCACCTTCTACGGCTTCTGTCGCTACTGTGAGGACTTCGGGCGCATGACGCGGAACGAACGTCTGTGGAAAGGCACACTCGTGGCAGGGCTGACGTTGGCCCTGTCTGCTGTGTTCTTTCAGGTATTCGGCTCCCCACCGAATAAGATTGAAGTTGTCATCTCCCTTGTAATAACCGGTGCGGCGTTCATGGTCCTGATGCAGACCGCGTGGGACATCGTGGTTGCCGCGTTGCCAATAGCCCTGTTCTCTGCCGCCGTGCGCGGACGACTCTAGCACCTGCGGCACAACGGCTGAGGCTTTGTCGGCTCAGACTGACCAATCTTCGGCCCGCAGGCCGGAGACTTTGCTGAAGTCGTTCAGGTTGCGCGTCAGGAGCGTGGCGTTGTTGGCGAGACAGACGGCGGCGATCCGCAGGTCCATCGTGCCGACGCGGATGCGCGCCCGGCGGAGACGCTCGAACTCGGCAGCCGCCACGGCGTCAAAAGGCAGGATCGGGATGCCGTGGAACGTCTTGATGTGCGTCTCCAGACGTGCGTAGGCGGCCAGCAACATTTCCGTAGTCCGGGCCTGTGATGCCCGTGACAGCCAGCCGCGCATCTGCTCCTCATAGTTAAGGATCGTTGTCGCGATCTCCGCAGCAGGGACATTGCCCAGACGCATTTGCAGTGGGAGCGAGACGGCGCCCCCACGTTCGAGCAACGTCAGGTGGTCCGTGTCCAGAAGCAGCATCAGGCTTCCTCGTAGTCAGGGGGCCGGAGGGACTCGCGGTACTCGCGTCCGAGACGCATCGCTTCTTCAAAGTCGGGGTCGTCTTTGAATACGCCGACGATTCGCTTCCACCACGGGGTATCGTCTTGCAGAATCTCTGGGTCCTGACGCTGTTTCATCCGCTGAACTTCGGCTTCCAGGGCCGCGACGCGCTCTTCAAGTGTCGGGACTGTCATGTTCTTTCCCTCCGATCCAAATCAGGAATGGGAGAATTATACCCGGCCCGCTTTCGCCACTTACCCCCGGTAGATCTTGGCAAGCATCTGGTCGAAGGTCAATGGCTGGATGCCGAAAACGTCGGTGACGGCGTGGCTGTCGGTGATGTTGTCGCGCCCCAGGTTCGCCAGTTGGTCGCGCGTGACGGGCGGCTTGGGCATCAGCGCCTCCATGACCGTGGCGGCGACCTTCAGGAAAGGGACGGGGGCGTGGAGCATGGGCTTGTGGACGCCCAGCGCGTCCGCCATGCCTGTCAAGAGTTCGTTGAACGTCAGCTGGGTCGCGCCGCCGACCTCGTAGGTCTGGTTGGCCGTGCGCGGCTTTTCCAGCGCGCCGACGACGCAGGCGGCGAGGTCGTCGACGTAGACCGGCTGGAACTTGTTCAGGCCGGAGCCGGGGACGGGGATGACCGGGAACGGCAGGCCCAGCGGCAGACCGCCGTGCTTGATCAGGTCACTCATCTGCGCGACGAACTCGCCGTCCCGTCCCAGGACGAGCGACGGGCGGAAGATGGTGTACGGGAACCCGCCCTTGATGACGGACTGCTCGGCGGCGGACTTGGTGCGCGAATACTCCGAGGGCGCGTCTGCGCTCGACCCCAGGGCGCTCATGTAGACGAAGCGGCCCGTGACCCCGCCGCGCTTGGCGACGTCCAGCACGTTCTGGGTGCCGTAGACGTGGATGCGCTGGAACGTCTGCCCGCCGCTCGCCTCCTGGATGATGCCGACCAGGTGCACGACGGCGTCCACGCCCTCGAACATCTCGACGGTCATGGACGTGGACAGGCCGACGTCCACGCCGTCGATGTACTCCGCGCCCGGTCTGCGCCGCGCCTCGCTCGGGGCCGTGCGGGACAGGCCGCGCACCTCGTGTCCGGCGGCCAGCAGCGCCTCGATGACGTGACCGCCGACGAACCCCGACGCCCCCGTGACCAGAACCTTCATGTGCGGCTGTCTCGCTTTCTAAACGACCGTGAATAGAATGTCTCTGCGCTATGATACCCGCGTTGGCGTCCGCGCAACCCTGCGCCGCACTCACAGGGGCGCGACAGCCGCCCACCTGGGTATGCGGTCGTGCCGTCAACGCCTCACTCGCTGCGCCGTCAAAGGATGCCTACGCTCACCCTGCTGAATGCCGACTGACGCGCGAATGCGGCAAAAATACCGGCCCAATTTTATATAAAAGGTTGTAGTTCACTCGGAGAATTGGGAACAATAGTGGCTGCCATGGGATTGGATTCTGTGGCACAAAGCTCCGGGCTGCGGTCCGACGGTCATGCCCCCGACCCATGCCGACGAGGCTTGGGGGCAGAGAGCAGACACGAAAAAGGAGCCGGTCATTGTCAGTCGCCCTCAACAAACCCCCTCACTCACGCCGGGCCGGAAGACGTG
>CAXUCQ010000145.1:4692-6695 GCA_964249295.1 uncultured Armatimonadales bacterium
CGCCGGGACGCCATCGCCGAGGCGCTCGCCAAGCGGGCCGACGAGTACGTCCGCGACCCGCGCAAGGAGCGCCGGTCGATGCTGCGCTTCCTGGCCTATCTCAAGCCCTACCTGCCGCTGTTCGCGTTCGCCACGCTCTGCGGCATCACCAACTACACATTGGGCGCCCTCGTCCCCAGCGTGACGGGATACGTCATCGACCGCATCGTTCCCCCCGCCGGCGGCGTCAGCCACGCAGGGCGGACCAACCGGCTGTACCCGATTCTGGACGGTCTGCTGCGCCGCTGGGCGCCGCACGCGAGCCGCACCCAGGAGGCGAACCTGCTGCTGGGGCTGGTGATCGCGCTGCTGCTGGCGGCGGGCTTCGTCGTCTTCCTGCGCGGGTGGCTGGTCGGCATCGGCGGGCAGCGGGTCATCTTCAAGCTGCGCAACGACCTGTACGAGCACATCCAGGGCCTGTCGCTGTCGTTCTTCCACACCAACCGCTCAGGCAGCATCGTGTCGCGGTTGACCAGCGACATCGCGCTGGCGCAGAACTTCATCGGCAACGCCTGCACGCTGCTGTGGATGGACTCGCTGTCCGTGGTCGGCATCGCCGTGTGGCTGTTTTTGCTGTCGCCGCGCATGGCCGCCGTGTCGCTGGCCGTGCTGCCGGTCTGGGTGCTGAGCGTCCGCTTCTTCGGCCAGCGCATCCGCCGCGCCTCGCTCGATGTCCAGGAGGGCCTGTCCGAGCTGTCGGGCCAGGTGCAGGAGAAAGTGGCGGGCGCGACGGTCGTGCAGGCGTTCGCGCGCGAGAAGCGCGAAACGCGCCTGTTCCTGCGGATGCACCGCTCGCTCTACGACCGCCAATTGCTGACCGTCCGCTACCAGGCGCTGAACATGGCGGCGTCCAACGTCCTGACCAGCGTCGCCCCCATCACCGTCATCCTCTTCGGCGCGCACGAAGTCCTGGCCGGGCGGATGACCACGGGCATGATGATCACGTTCTGGACGACATTGAGCCTGTTCTACTTCCCCTTGCAGCGGCTGACGGACATGGCCGCCGTGATCGCCAACGCCGGGGCGGCCATCGAGCGCATCTTTGACATCTTCGACATCACGCCCGACATCGAGGAGAAGCCCGACGCGGTCGCCCTGCCCGAGCGCATCCAGGGCCGGGTCGAGCTGCGCGGCGTCTCGTTCGGCTACGCGCCCGAGCAACCTATTCTCAAGGGCCTCAACTTGGACATCCGGCCCGGCGAGGTCGTGGCGTTCGTCGGGCCGTCCGGCGCGGGCAAATCGACCCTGGTCAACCTCATCCCGCGCTTCTACGACGTTTCCTCGGGCGAGATCCGCGTCGACGGCCACAACATCGCCGACGTGAAAGTCAAGTCGCTCCGCAACAACATCGGCATGGTCCTGCAGGACAACATCCTGTTCACCGGCACGATCCGCGACAACATTTTGTATGGCCGCCCCGGCGCGTCGGACGAGGAGATCGGCGCCGCCGCCGTCGCCGCCAACGCCCACGACTTCATCCTGGGCCTGCCCGACGGCTACGAGACGGAGATCGGCGAGCGCGGCACCAAGCTCTCAGGAGGCCAGAAGCAGCGGCTGGCGATCACCCGCGCCTTTCTGCGCGACCCGCGCATCCTGATTCTGGACGAAGCGACCTCGGCCCTGGACAGCGAGAGCGAGCAGTTGATCCAGGCGGCCCTGAACCGGCTGATGATCGGGCGCACGACGCTGATCATCGCGCACCGGCTTTCGACCATCCTGCACGCCGACAAGATCGTGGTTCTCGACCAGGGCCGTATCGTCGAGACGGGGCGGCACGAAGAACTGCTCGCCCTTCGGGGCGTCTACTACCACCTCTACATGGCCCAGTTCTCCCACGCCCTCGAAGTCCACGAGTCGGCCAAAGCCGTCCTCAGCGGGGGCGAAAGCGCCGCGAGGGTGCCGGACCATGACGAACAGCCCGGCCGGCGCGAACCGCAGGCCTTCGCCCCCGCTGAGGACGGCTT
>CAXUCQ010000145.1:6705-7113 GCA_964249295.1 uncultured Armatimonadales bacterium
CCCCCTCCCCGCTCCCCCTCCGCCAGCCCCCCCGCCCCCCCCGCCCCCGTCTTGTCGCCCGATCATTCCTCGTCACTCCGCCACCGCAACCAGCAGGCACATGTCGTCGCGCATGACGCCGCCGTCGGCGAACCCGTCCACGCCTTCGATCAGGCGCAAGGCCAGGTGTTCCGCCACGGCTTCGGCCCCCTCGGCCTGGGCGGGCGCGGGTGCCCCCGCCAGCAGCGCGGTCACGCCCTCGACGCCCAGCATCTCCAGGCGCGACCGGCCTACTTCGGTCAACCCATCCGTGAAGACGGCCAGCGCGTCCCCGGCGCCCAGCGTCACCACCCGCTCCTCGAACACCGCGCCCTCGAACGACCCCAGCACGGGACCCGTCGAGGCCAGGGCTTCGACCAGCCCCGTCCC
>CAXUCQ010000146.1:0-6547 GCA_964249295.1 uncultured Armatimonadales bacterium
GTAGACGGTCAGTTCCCGAGTCACATCGCTGGTGGGGGCGGTGGAGGCCTGAAGCGCCGCGTCAGGCCCCGCGACCGCGACGACTTCCTTCCAGCCGGTGCGCTCGGCGTAGTTGTCATCCCGGTACGCGATCTGATGCGCCGCGCCTGCACGGGCGCTCGGCAGCGGGGCGGCAAGGTCGAGCACGATCCGCATCGTGTTCAGGCCGCCCGCGCCGGGGCGGAACTGCAGCGCCACGGGCGTCACAGCCGGCGCGACTCTGGCGCCGTCGACCGTCAGCGTCAGCCCGTCGCGGAGGGCAAAGGCTTTGGCGCGCAGGTAAGCCTGGCTGGCCGCCTCAGGGACCGGCGCGTCTCCCTGGACCCCCATGGCCTCCCGCTCCGTCACCGTCGGGATCTCGGCCAAGTCCAGCACGTAACGCACCGTGATCTGCTTCGCCTGCGCCTCAAGCCGGGCGTAATGGTTGATGGAGAAGTTGCCCATCGGATGGGCGGCAGCGGGCCGAGTCGCGCAGAAACAAGCGGCGAGCATCAGAAGAGCGCTGAGACACAAGGAACGGCGAAAGCGGCTAAATCCGTGCATCGGAAACTCCTGTCGGTGCGGCCTGCCGCCGGTAGGCCTCATGAGACCCTTTGCGTCAACTCCCCGGACTGAACCCCTGGGCTGCCCAGTGCAGACCGCCCGAGTATGAGGACGCATAAGTAACGGCGGTCTTTCCTCGCCCGCGCAGGCGGGCAGCACGCTTTTCTCAGCCCAGGGGTTCAGCCCTGGGGACACTAATGCCAGAAATCCATCAAAACCCGCCGAAGGGGTGCTGTGTGACGGCGGGAGCCGATGGGTGGAAATAAGGGTCGAGCGCGGCGGCGTGGGCGAAATCGGCGTCCGACTGCGCGCGGTCCCCCTGCGCCTTCGCTATCGTTCCAGCGTGATAAAACAACAGCGCGTCCTGTGTCCCGTGCGCGAGGGCCTGTCTCATCGCGGCGGCGGCCTGCGGCAGCAGCCCGTTCTTGTACTCCGCCCAGGCCAGCGTGTCATAGGCATAAACGTCCTGCCGCACACCCATCTCGCGTCTGGCGAGCGTCAGGCCTTCCTGCAAGTGACGACCGTGGTTGGAGTCGAACATGGCGCGGTAACGGTCAAACACCATGCTCTGGGCGCGCGAAATCGTCCCGATCGCCTCGATCAGCCGGTACTGGCGCTCCGCCTCCGGCTGGTCCCCGGACGCGGCGTAAGCGTCGCCGACCAGCGCGACGGCCTCCGGCGCCGGCACGATCTGCATCGCCTTCTGCCCCCAGGCGATCGTCCCCGGCCAGTCCTGACGCCCCGCCGCCAGGCGGGCCAGGCCGGTCATCGTCTTGAAATCGTGAGGGTAGATGCTCAGCGCCTCCAGGTAAGACTTCTGCGCCGCATCGGCCTGCCCCATGCGGGCCAGTTCGTCCCCGACGCGCATGTGGAACCAGGCCACGTTCTCGCGCGGCGTGTCCAGGTTGCCGTCCGCCGCCGACTGCGCCTGCCGAAGCAGAGCCAGCGCCTGCGCCGGGTGTCCGCTCACGTCCAGCAGACGCGCCTGCAACGCCTGAACGCCCGGATCGACCTTGTCCTGTCCCGCCACGATCGGGTGCTGGAGGACGCGCTGGGCCGTCGCGTAGTCGCCGCGCTCCAGGGCCGCCCCGGCGTAGCCCGCCAGCGCATTCTGGTCGTCTTGATACTTTTCCGAAGTGACACGGGCCAGCGCCTCGGCCTGCACGAACTGGTGCTGCGTGAACAAGCTGCGCGCCAGCGCGTCACGCGCGGGCGCGTTGTTCCGGGCGCGGATCGCCAGCGATCTCTGCGCCGCCTGCTCGGCGCGGAGGGCGTCCGCGATGTCCCCCGTCTCGCGGCAGCGCTGCAGGTACGCGCCCGCCAGTTGCCCCCACTCGATGGCGCCGTTCTGCGGATTCATCCGCACGCGGCTCTGATAAAACGCGACCATCTTGTAGGTCAGCGCCGGGTCGTAGGGCGGGCGCTCGACGGGGGGCGCGACCGGAGTGGCGACGGCGGACGCGCCGCGATGCGCCATCCAGGTCCAGCCCCCGAGGATCGCGCCCAGGGCGACGAGAAAAAGAACGTATCGTCTCATGGCACCACACGGGTCAATCGGTCTGGGGCCGCCGGGTTTCGCCCGGCGGCCCCATGGGGTTCAGCGAGGCGCCCCCACATAGGGGAATGTGCCCGTGAAGTGCTTCGCCCCCGGCCCGACGTTGTCGGTCGTGAGCGTCGGGATTTCGTTGCCGTCGTCCGGCGCGAGGCCCAGCTTGGGGACCGTGTTGCCGAAGATCACGCCCAGGTCGGTGTCGATCACGTCATCGGTCAGCGCCCGCCCGCCGAACGTGCTTCCCGTCGCGCCGCCGGTCTCGACGCCCAGGTACGCGGCCTTGGTCGCGCCCGACGAGAGATCCGCCTTCATGACGTCTCCCGTCGTCCCGACGATGACGGACTTGACGGCGTCCGTGATCGCCTGCGAGCGGCCCGCCGTGCCGACCATGAAGGTCTGGATGTCGTTGGCGAGCTGGCCGCTGTCGTCCGTCGGGTTGTCCTGGTCGTTGATCTGGTGGCGGTTGTTGGCGACGGTGGCGAAGACCTCGTTGATGGCGGGCCGCGAAAGGCGGTCGAACTGCGTGAAGACCTGGTCGCTGGGCTGGACGCCGCCGTTGCCGCTGGCCTGACCGCCCCCGCCGCCGCACCCGGCCGCCGCGAGCAGCCCCAGCAGTCCCGCCGCGCCGCCTATTCTTTTGAGAAGTGTCGTGTTCATCCGGTGTTGTTCCTTTGCGAAAGCCCTAGACGCTGGTGGTACACCAGACGCCGATCTTGCCGTTGCCGCTGCCGATCAGTTGCGACTTGGGCATCTCGATGACGATGGACAGCACGTTGTAGCCGGCCAGAAAGTCCGAGGCGGGCGGCGTCCCAGGGAAGCCGTTGAACGTCGTCGACTGCGGCATGTCCGGGTTGGCCGGCTCCTTGCCGGTCAGCGGCGCGGCACGGTCCGGCAGGATGGCGAAGAACTGATTCAGGTCGAAGAAGAACGGGTCCTCGCGCGCCCCGCAGAAGGCGGTGATGCCCGGCTGCGGCGAGAAGGTCTGGTTGATCTTCCCGGTCGTCAGGCCGGACTGGATCAGCAGCATGGACTGCGTGCCGACGCGGCGCGGCGGCAGCGGCCCGGCGACGGCGGCGATCTGGTTGGGTCCCGTGCCGGTGAACTTGGCCTGGATCACCAGGTCTTCGACGCCGTCCCCGGTGTTGTCGATCTTGAACTGGTACAGCACGTTGGGGTCGAACGAGACGCTGCCCGACATGCCGGTCGGGATCAGCGGGTGGACGTCCATGACCAGCACCACGTTGTTGGGGTTGTTGGGGCTGGGAAAGACGAACACGTCGGTCAGGTCGCCGCCGGGCCGTGCGGCGATGGTCGGCGTGTCGGCGTGGTCCGACCCGTGCGCGAGCGCAAAGATCAGGGCGGGCGTGACGGCCGCTGCAGCGAGCAGCGACGCCATCATCTTGCGGGAAAGAGCCATGACATTTTTCTCCTCCGAGAGCGTGCTGCCCGCGCGCCACGGCGGCACGCAGGGTCAACAATGGGACGCGGCCGCATCGGAACGGCTGAGACGCAGCAGCGCCCAGCTCGCGCGTCCGCTTGGCAGTTCTCCCTCGCGCCGCGTCATTCCTCCTTTGTATGATAAGAACAAGGTTACAGGATGGTTACAGATCACGACCGGGTGGGATGCAGACGCCGACGGAAAAACAAAGCAGCGCCACTCTGCCGGCAGAGTCGCGCTGCTTCCATGCGAAAACAAAACGGAGAGAGTGGGATTCGAACCCACGGGGGGCTTTGACACCCCCGACCGTTTTCAAGACGGGCGGGCCGGTGATCGGCGCGGGTTACTCTGGGTGCCGTCCGGTTCTGCGTGGAAAAGGGCGACTGCCCGACCCGTGCGCTCATGGCCGCCCTTCGGCCATGTCGAGCAGGCGCTGCGGACAGTGGCCGAGCGTCTCGATCAGGCGCGCGCACTCGTGGTACTCGTCGCGGGTGGTGTCACCCATGCGGTACGGAGGCTCCTCCTCGCCGCGCAGCAGGTATTCGGCGACCTCGTGGAGCAGGACGGGGAGCAGGGCGTCGGGGTCGCCGCACGGCGGACACTCGGCGTAGATGATGCGCCCGCGCAGGTACGGGCCGTCCGGCAGGTCGCCGGGGGACAGAAGGCGCAGCGCGAGGCCGTAGCGGCGGAGGAGGGAGCGGGCGGCACGGGCCGTGGCGGGCCACACGCCGCCGCAGGCGCAGCGGATGATCTCGGAGACCTGGAGGGCGACGCGGGCGCGGTGCGGGTCGGTCACGGCACGGCCTTCCACCCGTCGCGTGGGTACAGGGCCTGACTGCGCCCGCTCCAGGTGTCGGTGCGGACCACGAAACGCCCCTCATGGTCGTAGCGCCAGCGGTGCGTGAAAACGTAGGCAGCGACGGCGACGAGCAGCACGGCGCACAGGGTGAACACGCTGGCGGCGAACAGGCGCGTGTTGCGCCACGCCTGCGCCATTTGCGGGGTCATTCGGCCTTCTTGCCCGTCGTCCTGCCGTACACGGACTCGTCGGCGTCGTCCTCGGCGTGGCGGGCGAGCGCCTCGACGACGGCGTAGACGCTGGCGCGTTCGCGCGAGTTCAGCCCCTGCATCCGCGCGACCAGTTCATGCTCCTGCGTCTCCTCCAGGCTCTCGGTGCCGAGCAGGTAGGCGACCTCCGTTTCCAGCGCCTCGGCGATGAAGCCGAGGTCGCTGACGCTGATCTCGTTCTCGCCGGTGAAGTATTTGCCGAAGCCGACGCGGCTGATGCCGACGCCGCGCAGCCGGGAGAACCGGGCAGCGATCATCTCCAAGGTGTAGTCGATGCCGCGCGTCCTGCGCAGGTATTCCAGCCGCGCGCGGAGACGGTCGGCGATCTCCCGCTTGGCCGCGTCCTTCTGCGGGCTGAAGTTTTTCCTCTGTGCGCTCTGGTTCCTCATAGCAACGCTTGGCCGTTCCAGTGTCGGCATGCTGGCCCCCTTCCGGTGTCTGTGACGCCAACATATTACACTAAAAAAGACCAGATTAAGCATTAAAAGTGCCTCAAAATACCGGTATTTAAAGTATAATGGATGCAACTCATGGTTTCTCGCCCGTGAGCCTTGTTTTGCGCATCCGAGGTCTTATTTAGACCTTGACAGGTCTGTTATAGGGAATAAGCATGAATCAAGATGTGTTCACCGGGGCTATCCTGGAAAGCGACTACGAGACGGCGAAGAACGATCTGCGGGAAATGCCGCTGGCGGATTTACACCAGCTTTGCTCCTACTTCAACGCCGCGTGGAACGTATGCGCTGACGTGCTGGAACAGAGGGATCCGACGCCTATACCTGATCGCGGCCATAGGATTCACGGTGAACAGCCTGTACCGCCCCAATAAATTGGGGGGCTTCTTTGCCGCCCCCTCCTTCCCTCACTAAAGGTGGGGTTTCCGAAATTGAGGTTTTACTATGAAGGGCAGGGATTTCTGCGTGCTGCGCAAGCAGCGGGGCGTGACGCAACTGGCGGTGGCGTCCGCGCTGCGCTGGCACGCCAGCCTGATTCAGAGGATCGAGGACGAGACGCTGGCGATCACGCCGCGCGCCGAGAAGATGCTGCTGGACGCGCTGGACGAGGCGGAGCGGCGCGCGGCGCAGGAGCGGGGGGCCGTCCATGCCTAGCTGTTACCTGCTGCACTTCGTGGATGCGGACGGGTACACGGCGCGCTACAAGCACGCGGCGCACTACCTCGGCACGGCGGAGGTCCTGTCGCGCCGGCTGGACGAACACGCGCGCGGGCGCGGCGCGCGGCTGACGGAGGTCGTCCGGGGGGCCGGTCTGTCGTGGATACTGGCGCGGACCTGGGACGGCGGGCGGGCGACGGAGCGGCGGCTCAAGAGGTACCACGACGGGTGCGCGCTGTGTCCGATCTGCCGCGAGGAACAGAGGAGGCTGCGGGATGGCAACAAGCGCCGCTGCAAGGCAAGGACTCACCTTCGAGCAGCACGTCGCGGACAAGGCAGGCCGGTACGCTTTCGGTTTACTTTCTGAGCGCGACACGTCCTGGACCGTCGTCCTGACGCCCGAAGACGGCGACCCGGCGCAGGTGGTTGTCGTGGGTCTGGACAAGGCGGCGCGCTACGCGGACATCGAGCAGGGCAGGGGCTTCCGCTACGACGGCCCGCCGTGGAAACGGCACCACGCGCGCTACTACGCGGGCGCGGCGCTGGGCTGGATCGGCTGGCGCGACGACGAGGCGCCGGGCGACGAGGCGGAGGCTTTACCGTCAACGGGGAGCGCGGGGCTGTCGATCCTGCCGCCGCGCGGCCCGCGCTGCCCGGAGTGCGGCGCCCCCGGCGCCTACGAGCACGCGAAGGTCGGCGCGGTCTACAAGTGGCGTGCCGTCTGCGGCCACTGCGGGCGCTTCGGGCGCTGGCTGTGATACGCCTCGCGGAGCGCCGCCGCCTGTGCTTCGCTCT
>CAXUCQ010000146.1:6557-7078 GCA_964249295.1 uncultured Armatimonadales bacterium
GGTGAGGAGTGGGGGCCGCGCATCCAGGCCACAAGGTCAAACACGCGGAGGGAGAACAACATGGACGAGACAACGACAGGCATTGGGCTGAACGGTGGTACGCACCCGTTCCTGGGGCAGCACTGCGTGATCCGCACCTTTTCTGAGGGCGTACACATCGGCACCGTGGCGATGGTGTCGGGCGATGGGAAGCAGGTGCTGCTGACAAATTCCCGGCGGCTGTACTCCTGGTCGGGGGCGTTCACGCTGTCGGCGGTGGCGATGACTGGCGTCGGGAAGACAAGCCGGCTGGCGGTCGAACTGCCGGAACTGCTGGTGACGGAATGCATCTCGATGATTCCGACGACGGAGGCGGCGAGGGCCACATTCGATGCCATTGTTTGACCGATTGACAAATGACGGCTACGGCGACGGCTCCGGCGACGGCTCCGGCTACGGCTACCGCGACGGCGACGGCAACGGCTACGGCGACGCCTACGGCTACGGCGACGGCAACAGCTACGGCTACGGCGAAGGATCAC
>CAXUCQ010000147.1:0-4089 GCA_964249295.1 uncultured Armatimonadales bacterium
GTGTGTCGACGCAAGGGAATCACTCCTTTCGTGATGTCACAAGAACACACGGGCAGATCATGGACGAACGACACGTGCCAAAACAGCGCTTGATCGATAGCGCCTCAGTGCATGAGCGAAGGCTTAGGGGTGCAAGCGGCAGTGCTTGAGGATTACAATGCACATACGCCAGGGTGTCAGCCGATTCCTCCTCTGCTTCTCCCTGATTTTTGATGCCGCCTATTTTTAGCACTCTCTTGACAGGAGTGCTAAAATCCTTGTATAATAGCCGTCGGAAGTTTTCCGAAACCCTATCGTCAGTGACAACCAACGCAGGAGGTTCACACCATGTTGAAACCGTTAGGCGACCGGATCGTCGTCAAGGCGCTGGAAGCCGAGCAGCAGTCGGCGGGCGGCATCATCCTGCCCGACACGGCCAAAGAAAAGCCGCAGCAGGGCGAAGTGCTCGCCGTCGGGCCGGGCAAGACCCTGGACAGCGGCAAACTGAGCGCCGTCGACGTCAAGGTCGGCGACAAGGTCGTTTACTCGAAGTACGGCGGCACGGAGATCAAAGTGGGCGGCGAGGATGTCATCATCCTGCGCGCCGACGACGTGCTGGGCATTCTGAACTCTTAGCACAGGAGACACAAAGCAACCATGGCAGCCAAAGATTTATTGTTCGATGAGCAGGCGCGGCGCGCTCTGGAGCGCGGCGTCAACACGCTGGCCGACGCCGTGAAGGTCACTCTGGGACCGCGCGGGCGCTACGTCGTGCTGGAGAAGAAGTTCGGCTCCCCGTCCCTCGTCGACGACGGCGTGACCATCGCCAAGGAGATCGAGGTCGAGGACAAGTTCGAGAACATGGGCGCGCAGCTCGTCCGCGAGGTCGCCTCCAAGACCAACGACGTCGCCGGTGACGGGACGACGACCGCGACGGTTCTGGCCCAGGCCATCGTCCGCGAGGGCCTCAAGAACGTCGCCGCCGGGTCCAACCCCCTGGCCGTCAAGAAGGGCATCGACAAGGCCGTCGAGGCCGCCGTCGCCGAGATCAAGAGCCTCGCCGTGCAGGTGCAGGGCAAGGAGTCGATCGCGCAGGTCGCCACCAACTCCGCCAAGAACACGCAGATCGGCGAGCTGATCGCCGAAGCGATGGACAAGGTCGGCAAGGACGGCGTCATCACCGTCGAGGAGTCCAAAGGCACGCAGACCACGCTGGAACTCGTCGAGGGCATGCAGTTCGACAAGGGCTACATCTCGCCCTACTTCGTCACGGACGCCGAGCGGCTGGAGGCCACCCTGTCCGAGCCGCTGATCCTGCTGTATGAGAAGAAGATCAGCAGCGTGCAGGACTTGCTCCCGGTGCTGGAGAAGGTCGTCCGCCAGGGCAAGCCCCTGCTGATCATCGCCGAGGACATCGACGGCGAGGCGCTGGCGACCCTGGTCGTCAACAAGCTGCGCGGCACGATCAACGTCGTGGGCGTCAAGGCCCCCGGCTTCGGCGACCGCCGCAAGGCCATGATGGAAGACATCGCCGTGCTGACGGCGGGCCGGTTCATCACCGAAGACCTCGGCATCAAGCTGGAGAACGTCGATGAGACGTTCCTGGGCAGCGCCAAGAGCGTCGCCGTGACCAAGGACGAGACCACCATCGTCGAGGGCAAGGGGACGGCGGCGTCGATCCAGGGCCGCATCGCCCAGATCAAGGCCCAGATCGAGAAGTCGGACTCGGACTACGACCGCGAAAAGCTCCAGGAGCGACTGGCCAAGCTGTCCGGCGGCGTCGCCGTCATCCAGGTCGGCGCGGCCACGGAGACCGAGCTGAAAGAAAAGAAGCACCGCATCGAGGACGCCCTGTCGGCCACCCGCGCGGCGGTCGAAGAGGGCATCGTCCCCGGCGGCGGCACCACGCTCATCAAGGCCATCGCGGCGCTGGACAGCCTGCACCTGACGGGCGATGAGCAGGTCGGCGTGAACATCATCCGCCGCGCCCTGGAAGAGCCGGCCCGCCAGATCGCCAACAACGCGGGCGTCGAAGGCTCCGTGATCGTCGAAAAGATCAAGGTCGGCGGCCAGGGCTACAACGCCGCGACGGGCGAGTTCGGCGACCTGGTCGCCCAGGGCATCGTGGACCCGGCCAAGGTGACGCGCTCGGCGCTGCAGAACGCGGCCTCCATCGCGGGCCTGATCCTCTCGACCGAGGCCCTGGTGGCCGAGCACCCCGAGAAGACCCCGCCGATGCCCGCCGGCGGCGGCGGCGGCGGGATGCCCGGCATGGGCGGCATGGGCGGCTTCTGAGCCGACCGTCATGCAGGCAACAGCGAAGGGCCGGAGGCAGACGCCTCCGGCCCTTGTCGTTTCTCTGTTGGGGTACAATCACATCCAGTTTACCATCAGGAGGTGGGTCGCGATGGCTGTCATGACTCCTTTGACGTGGGATGAGAACGTCGGTAGAGATAAAGTTATTGCGGTCTATTCGGACGCTGCCGACAACCTGCAAGCGATCCGAGAGATTGATGGCTGGGCGCGCAGTCATGGGTATGTCCGCAGTCGGGAAGCGACTCTCAACGTGAAGCAGAATGCAGATGGACACCGTTACTTCTACAGCGCCTGTTACCTGCTCGATGAGGACGACCGACGAGCGGCAGCAATGGACCTTGCGCGGATGCGTGAACGGCGAGAGCAGATGACAATGACAGCCCCTTCCGCGGAACTGCTGCAGGGCGACGACTAACCTCATGTTCCGTTACGTCGTCCCCGACACGTCCGCACTCGCGGCCTCGCTCTACAACGAGCCGAGTTCTGCCAATGCCGCACCGTTGTTGAGCGCCATACGTTCCCAGTCCGTTGACGCGGTGGCTCCTTCGCTCCTGTTGCCGGAATTCTTGAACGTCAGCCGCAAAAAGCAAAGTGGGAATATCGTCTCGGGTTTCCAACCTGTTCCAGCATCGGTCGTTGAAGCCATTTTGACCGACTTTTTCGCGCTGCCCATTGTTCTCGAAGGAGTCGAACCCCTTGCTCTGGGGGCCTGGCGCCTCCATCAAGACTATGGCATCCAAACGGCGGATGCTTTTTTCGTTGAAGTCGCGCGCCGGTGGCAGGCAGAACTTTGGACGGCGGACGACCAACTCTTCAGAACCGCACTTCTTGTTCATCCCACTGTGTTCAACCTGCGTGTGCAGCCCTTCGTCTAACGTCGGGGTCCCCATCGCGGGCCTGATCCTCTCGACCGAGGCCCTGGTGGCCGAGCACCCCGAGAAGACCCCGCCGATGCCCGCCGCCGGCGGCGGCGGCGGGATGCCCGGCATGGGCGGCACGGGCGGCTTCTAAGCCGACCGTCATGGGAGCAACACAGAAGGGCCGGAGGCCAACACCTCCGGCCCTTCTTTTTGCCGCATCACTCCAGCCCGAAAGTGCGGAGAAAGTTGTAGCTCGACTCCAGGCAGTCGAACGGATCGCGGCGGCAGACGTCCTGCTCCACGGCGTACCACTCGACCCCGGCTGCCTCGCACGCCGGAATCAGATGCTCCCAATCGAGATTGCCTTCGCCGACGGGAGCCATGATGGGTTCGCCTCCCGCTACTTCCTTGTCCTTGACATGGATCACAGGGATGCGGCCCCGGCAGCGTTCCACCAGGCGCTCCGGGTTCAGCCCAGCGTGTCCCACCCAGTACAAGTCCATCTCCAGCAGCAGGTCCGGGCCACCTTCGTCGATGAGGATGTCGTAAAGCGTCTCACGGCCCGGCCCATGCCGCGCAAACTCAAAAGCATGGTTGTGGTAGCCGAAGCGGATGCCTGCCGTTTCAAGTCGTTCGACGACGGGGGCCGCATCGCGCAGAAAGGCGCGGTACCCAGCCTCACCGTCTTCGGCATGGCGACCGATGCCCCCGACCGCCGTGAAATCGCAGCCGAGCGCCTGGTGGAACTCGATCTCTGCGTCGGTTCTCTGCGTCAGATCATCCCACCTCCGGTGTGTGGCGATGCAGCGCAGATCATGGTCGTCCAGCATCGTGCGGGCCTGCGCCGCCGAAACCGCGGGATGGTCGCCGCTCATCGCGCCCACCGCCGACAACTGCACGGCGCGATAGCCCATTTTGCTGATCTTCGCCAGGC
>CAXUCQ010000147.1:4099-7073 GCA_964249295.1 uncultured Armatimonadales bacterium
GCGCCGTCGTGGTGAAATCACGGACTGTGTACATCTGCACGGCGAGTTTTGTGTTCATCGCATCCCCCCTGGCATGTTCGACGTGGGGCGGCCATCCCCCTTGTTTGTGTCTTTTTCATCATCATTACCAGTGTGGGTGGCGGACCGCAGCCCCGATAATCCTGTCAAGAAGGGTCCCATGAACGACAGCCTGACAGCCAAGCCGCGCATCCTCGTGGTGGACGATGAAACGATGAGTCGGACGCTCATGGAGGCGGTCCTGCGGATCGATGACCGGTACGAAGTCTTGTCCACGGACAACGGCAGGGAGGGCATGGACATCGCCCGCCGGCTGCACACCGATCTGCTGCTGCTCGACGCCACCCTCCCGGCGCCCGAAGACGGGTTTTCCGTCTGCCGCACACTGAAGGCCGAGCTGCGGACCCGCCGGATGCCGATCATCCTGGTCGGCTCCTCGGCGGCGGCGACGGACCGGGTCCGAGTGCTCGAAACGGGCGCCGACGATTTCCTGGCGAAACCGTTCAACCGCGTCGAACTGCTCGCGCGCGTCAAGTCGCTCCTCCGCATCAAAACGCTCAACGACCAGTTGGACGAGGTCGAGAACGTGATCTACTCCCTCAGTCGTGCGATCGAGGCGCGCGAAGGGGAGCATCACGAGGCGCACACGGAGCGCGTCATCTTCTACGCCAACGCCCTCGGGCGTGAACTCAACCTGAAAGACGAGGATCTGAGGACTCTCACCCAGGCCGTGATGCTGCGCGACCTGGGCAAGATTGGCCTGCCGGACCGAATCCTCAACAATACGGGGGCGCTCACCGAAGAAGAACGGGAGTCGATGCAGCGGCACACGGTCCTAGGAGAGCGGATCATCGCCCCGCTGCGCTCGACCGCCGCGCTGATCCCGATCGTCCGACACCACCACGAGCGGTTCGACGGGAAGGGGTATCCCGACGGGCTGGTCGGTGACCAGATCCCGCTCGGCGCGCGCATCGTCGCCATCGCGGACGCCTACGCCGCGATGCTCGCCCACCGGCCTTACCGGCCCGCGCTCTCCCCTGCCAAAGCGCTTGCGACGCTGGAAGCGGGCGCCGGCAGGCAGTGGGACGCGCGACTCGTCGCCCTGTTTGTGACGCTCGCACGGCGACAGCCCCCCGTCACCCACGGCCTGAAATGATCCCCTGAGACCGCCCTCCGTGACACTCCCCCCTGCGTTTTAGATGAAGGTATTACGGGTACGTTTGTCGAACATACCGGTGTCCGGCTGAAATTTTTATATAAACGTAAGCTGTATTACGGCATTTTTCCGCAGAATCTGAGAGAATGAGTGGCTTTCTTACGTAGAACGAAAGGCGCACGGCGAGCGCCGCGGCTAGGGGGAAGCATCCTAAGAGGAACTGACTGGCCTCGGGCGCTGTTGAAGTAGCGGGTTTAGTGTGTATAGGATCAGGGCGGATTTCCAGACAAGGGGTTAACTCATGGGGAGCAGCACGGGATTGATGGACAAGCCGGATGCGGCGGCGCGCGGGCGGGAAAGCGCCGAAGACCGGCGCGAGCGCAAAGGGTTCTCCGAAGACGAGACGCTGGCAGGCGGGACGGGCGCTTTGGACGACCCGGACGCAGTGCGCTTCCTCGCCCTCGCGACGAGCGGAGACGACGATGTCGCCGCGCCGCTGCTCGACGTCACCGCAGGCGAGGAAGAAACCGACGCCGACTCGGACGCGCCGGAGGACGAGACACAGGAAGCCTACTCGCCGGTCGTCGAGGAAAACCCGCGTGACGAGTCGCTCCAGATGTGGATGCGCAAGACCAAGAACACCAAGCTCCTGAGCGCCGACGAGGAGATCGACCTGGCGCGTCGCGTGGCCGAAGGCGACCAGCGCGCGAAGGACATCTTGACGGAGGCGAACCTGCGGCTGGTCGTCAGCATCGCCCGCCGCTACTCGGTGCCGGGGATCAGCCTGGCCGACTTGATTCAGGAAGGCAACATCGGCTTGATTCGTGCGGTCGAGAAGTTCGACTACACCAAGGGGTATCGCTTCAGCACCTACGCGACGTGGTGGATTCGCCGGGCCATCGCGCGGGCCGTCATCAACCAGGGCCGGACCATCCGCATCCCGGTCTACGTGGCCGAGACGATCCACAAGCTCGTCCGCACGTCGGGCCTGCTGCGGCAGCAACTCTCGCGCGAGCCGACTCAGGAAGAGCTGGCGCAAGAGATGGAAGTGCCGGTCGAGCGCGTCAACGAGATCATGCGGATCGCCTCCGAGCCGCTGTCTCTGGAGACGCCGGTCGGCGAGAAGGACTCGGCGCAGCTCGCCGATTTCATCCAGAGCAGCGCCAGCCAGTCGCCTTCCGACGCGGCCGTCAACCTCATCCGCCGCGAACAGCTCGACGCCGTTTTGGACAAGCTGACGCCGCGCGAGCGCGACGTGGTGCGGATGCGCTTCGGGCTGGACGACGGCTACGCGCACACATTGGAAGAGGTCGGCCAGCGCTTCGCCGTCACCCGCGAGCGTGTCCGCCAGATCGAGCTGCGCGCGCTGAAGAAGCTGCGCCGGATGGGACCCGTAGACATCCGGGCTTAGCAGAGAGAAAGCCCTCGCCGCAAGGCGAGGGCTTTCTGAGTCCGGCACGAGCATCTCCTGAAGACGGCATCTCTTTACCGCTCTACGCCCCGTGCCTTTCCGTCGAGAGTGAGGAGAGAAGCATAAAGATCCGGGCGCCGGTCCCGAAAAAAACCCATCCCGGCCCGAAAGCTTGCCGCCTCGTTGAGATCGATCTGCGCGTACAAGATGGTTTCGCCCTCCACCGCCGCTTCCTGGATCTTATCCCCCCGGTAGTCACTGATGAACGAGCTTCCGTAGTACGTCTGGATTACGCCCTCGACGTTCTCGCTCCCGATCCGATTGGCCGCGCCGACGTAGCAGCAGTTCGCGACCGCGTGACCGATCATCACCCGCTGCCACATTTCTCT
>CAXUCQ010000148.1:0-7049 GCA_964249295.1 uncultured Armatimonadales bacterium
CGTCTTCGGGGGCTGGCGGAAGCGTTCTATCACGACTTCGCCGCCGCCGATGTCGCCGCCGTCAGGCGCTGTGCGGAAACGGCGACCGGGCATACTCTCCCTACGCTGCCTGGCATCCTGACGCGCTTCCTGCTCTCCCGCTACCTGCGGCACTATGCCGAAGATGCCGGCGTCGCGGAGGGCCTGAACCGACTGCACCTGCGGGCGCGGCAGGACGCCTTCGAGGCGGACAACCGTTCACGCCTCGTCGCGTTGGTGTCGCGCGCCATCGAGATCGTCCGCGATCAGGCGGATCTCCTGCTTTCAGAGACCGCAGCGGCAGTACGGCTCAGCGACCAGCCGCCGGTGGAGGAGTCAGGCCGGGCTGCCGCCTCGCCCGAGTCTCGGTGAACACAGGAGGCAACGATGTCGGACAAATTCCCCGAAATCCAGCCCTACGACAGTGGCCTGATGGACGTGGGCGACGGGCAGCGGGTCTACTGGGAGTGCTGCGGCAATCCCGACGGCAGACCGGCGCTCTATCTGCACGGCGGTCCGGGAACCGGATGCACACCGGGCGCGCGGCGGTATTTCGATCCAGAGGCCTACCGTATCGTGCTGTTCGACCAGCGTGGGTCCGGGCGCAGCCACCCACTGGCCAGTGAGCCGGATGCCGATCTGTGTACCAACACCACCGCGCACCTTGTCGCCGACATCGAAGCGCTGCGTCGCCTCCTCGCCGTCGAGAGTTGGACCGTGCTTGGGGTGTCCTGGGGGACGACCCTCGGGCTGGCCTACGCCCAGGCATACCCGCACCGAATCAACGCCCTGGTGCTGGCGCTGGTGACCACCACATCCCGCCGCGAGGTCGAGTGGATCACGCGCGATGTCGGGCGCATCTTCCCGCAAGAATGGGAGCGCCTCGCCAGCGCCATCCCCAAAGGGTTGCGACACCTGTCCCTTGTTGACGCCTACGCCGCACTGCTGCATGATGCGGACGCCGCCGTTCGGGAACACGCCGCGCGTGAGTGGTGTCTCTGGGAAGACGCGCACGTCTCCCTCGCCTTTGGTCATCAGCCATATCCACGCTTCCAAGACCCGCAGTTCCGCCTGTGCTTTGCGCGACTCGTCACGCATTACTGGCGGCATCACGCCTTTCTGGAGGAAGACCAACTCCTGCGCGACGCGGCGACCCTCGACGGCATTCCCGGCATTCTCATCCACGGGCGTTACGATGTCAGCAGCCCCCTGCAGACCGCGTGGGAACTGTCGCGGCGTTGGACCACGAGCCGACTGCGCGTCCTCGCCGACGTCGGCCACGGCGACGACGAGAGTTTCCCCTCCGCCGTCGTTGATGCCCTGAACGCCTTGGCGGCGCAGTGATAATTTCACGCATGACGCAGGAATCCAGAACCGCCGTGTGGAAGGGCAGACCCATGCAAGCGACACGCAAATACCAGCTTCACTATCCCTTGGAGCGGCTGACCGAGCCGGTCGTCACGCGACTGGTCACGGAGTATGACCTCGCGCCCAACATCCTGCGGGCCGATGTGGACGCGAAGACGGGCGGCTGGCTCGTAGTCGAGTTGAGCGGCGAGGGGGCAAGCATCGACGCCGCGCTGCAGTGGCTCCGCGCCCAGGGCCTCGTCGTTCAGGATGCGGAGTAGCCGATGTTTCTGCGGCTGATGCGGGCGCGGCTGCGGATGCTGCGGAACACCGTCCGCTCGGCGCCGCGCCGGCAGCAAGGCGCCATTATCATCCTCGGCGCGTTCGCCGTCGTGCTGTTCCTGGGCATCGCGCTGAGCTGCGGCGCCCTCGTGCTGCTCGCCCAGAACGGCGTCCCGGCCGCCGACGGCCTGACGCCCGCCGCCCGGTCACTCATCGGGCGCATCGACGAGTACCTGTTCTTCTTTCTCCTCGCCGGGTCCATCCCCTTCGTGGCGGCGACTCTGTTCCAGGCGGACGACCTGCCGCTGCTGCTCACCACGCCGCTCTCTGTCCGGGTGATCGTGGCCGCCAAACTGCTCGACGCGGCCATCGTCAACGCCGCGCAGTTCCTGTTCCTCGGCGTCCCCGTGCTGGCCGGGCTGGGCTGGGCGACGCGGCAGGGGTGCGACGGCTGGCTCTGGCTCCTCGCCTGCACCGTCTTTCTGCTGGCGCTGCCGCCCGCGATGACCGCCCTGCTGCTGCTCGCAACGGCGCGCGCCGTCGGATTGCGGCGGGTCCGGCTCGGCGTGATGCTGGTCAGCGTCGCCCTCGGGCTGGCCGTCACGACGCTGGCCGTGCTGGGCGTCAGCCGCGCCGTCCGGGGCGGGGCGCTGGACCTGCCCCGCATGGAGGCGGCGCTGCGCGGCGAACAGCCCATGACGATGCCGCGCGTCACGGCGGACACGGCTCCAGGCTGGCTGCCGTCCGCCTGGATCGCGACGATCCTGGAGGAGACCGCCGACGGGCGGCACCTGCGCGCCGCCGGCGTCCGGGCAGCAGCGACTCTGGTCTCGGCGACGGTGTTGTTCGTTTTCCTGTGCCTCGGCGTGGGTCAGACCGTGCTGGCGTCGGAGGCGGTTTTGGAACAGGAACAGCGCGCGCCGGGCCGTCACGGACGCGGCTCGCCGCGCGTGTTCGGCCTGCCCGTACCTGTCTCCGGCCTGCTCGTCAAGGACCGGAAGTACCTGGCGCGCGACCTGATCCTGCTGGGCCAGATCGGGACGGCGCTGATCCTGTTCCTGGTGCCGTTCCTGCTGAGGGCGGCCCAGGGGACGGATGCGCTGATGGACAGCGACCTGTACGGCGGGCTGACGCTGGCCATGCTCGGCCTGATCGTCTACATGGTGACCAGCATCGTTGGGCTGTCGTCGGTCGGCCTGGAAGGGCGCGGCTTCTGGCTGGTCCTCGCTTCGCCCCTGTCCACGATGGGGTTCCTGCGGGCCAAATGGCTCGGGGCTTTTTCCGTGTCCGCGGGGGTGATAACGGTCCTGACGCTGTTTGCCTGGCGGGCGTTTTCGCTCGACCCGAGATTAGTGGCCGGGGCCTGGGCGGGCTTCGTCACGGCCTGCGCGGCGCTCTGCGGGCTGGGCGTCGGATTGTCGGGCCTGTTCCCGCGTTTCGTCTACGAGAACCCGGCCCACCGGGCGAGCGTCTCCGCGCTCGTGCTGGGCTTCGTCTGCGCGACCGGGTACGTCGTCCTGTGCGGCCTGGACGCGGCGGGCCTGTACGCCGCCGTCACCCGTGATATGTTGTCGCTGCGGGCGGCGGTCGCCATCGGCGTCGTCAGTTTCGGCGTCACCTCGCTGCTGACAGGGACGGTCCCCATTCTGCTCGCGGAACAGCGACTGCGACGATACGACTGGGAGTTTTGAGAATCGCCATCGGAGGAGAACATCAATGCCGGACAAGATTCAGGTCGGAATGATCGGCGTCGGCGGCATCGCCCAGGGCCACATCGAGCGTCTGCTGAAGCTGCCCGAGATCGAGATCGCGGCGCTGGCCGACGCCAGCGCGCAGAGCATCCAGAAGACGCAGGAGCGCTTCGGCGACAAGATCGGCGGGGCGCAGACGTTCGCGGACTACCGGCAGTTGCTGGAAGCCGTCAAGCCCGACGCCGTCGTGATCTGCACGCCCCACACGCAGCACTTCGCGCAGGCCGTCGACAGCCTCGACGCCGGCGCACACGTGCTGCTGGAAAAGCCGATGGTCAACCGCGTGGCCGACGCCCACGCGCTGCTGCGGAAGATCGACGAGACAAAAAAAGTCGTGGGGCTGGCCTACCAGCGTCACACGATGCCGGAGTTCCGCTACATCCAGGCCAAGATCGCATCGGGCGAGTTCGGCCAGGTGCAGTTCATCAACGCCCTGCAGCAGCAGGGCTGGGCCAAGGGGACGGCCGGGTCCTGGCGTCAGGACCCGGCGCTGTCCGGCGGCGGCCAGATCAACGACAGCGGCTCGCACCTGCTCGACATCATCCTCTGGACGACGGGCCTGGCGCCGGCCCAAGTCGCCGCGTTCATGGACAACCGGGGGACGCCCGTCGACATCAACTCCGCCGTCACGATCAAGTTCACCAACGGCGCCCAGGGGACGATCTCCGTCGTCGGCGACGCGGCGGGCTGGTACGAGGACATCACGATCTGGTGCGACCGGGGGACGTTCTACGTCCGCAACGGCGGCTTTGAAGTCCAGGGGACGGACGGCAAGCGATTCTCGCCGGAACCCGCCGACATGCCCGCCGGGTCGGACGTGGACACCAACTTCATCCACACCATCGAGGGGACCGAGGAGATCGCCGCCGCACCCATCAACGGCCTGCGGACCATCGAACTGACGGAAGCCGCCTGGGAGTCGGCGGCCTCCGGCGGCCAGTTGACGGACGTGAAGCGAAGCTAGTCAGCGAGGCTGCTGCTCCCGTTACCGTCACTGGATGAATAACGGGGCCGACTGAGGCGTGGCCGTCTGCCCCGCATTCAGAGGTTCCTATCACATTCGGTGGCGTGGTGTTGAGCGGTCTCCTCCACCCCATGTTAACTAAACCTTTTGCATAAGTCTCAGGGCGAGGGGACCTCGCCCCTACAGGGTCCTTCACCGATCCTTGTAGGGGCGGGGTTCCCCCGCCCTTATGCAAGAGGTCTATTCAGTTTGTCCTGACCGCTTCGATCCTAATCCCGTCCTGGTGAAGACCGTAGTGGTCATAGAGCGACCCGACGTGCTGCCTCAGACCGGCGTCGCCCGTCTCGTACATCCGGTCCAGCCAGCGCCGGTACGGCTCAGTCTTCTTCTGCGGTGCCGAACCGTCGGTGCCGACGGAGGCGAGCACGTCCGCCGCCGCCGCCGTGTGCGCGCGGTACAGCTCGTCCGACACGTCCACGCTCTGCGCCACCCGCGCCCAGAACGGGGCCGCGACCGCGCCGGGCATCGAGAACAGGGATCGTATCCGCATGGACCGCGTCTCAAAGTCGGGCTGAGCGTCCGGCTTTTGCAGGATCACATCCGTCAGAGACTTGGCGACCGCCGCCAGTCGGCCATTGTCCGCCGATGTGACGACCAGGGGGAACGAGAAGGTCTGCGTCAGCGTATCCGGGTCGTCCGAGCCGCTCAGGACCCTAACCTCTGCGGAGAGGTCGCTCAGCAGGGAGGCACGGACCGTGAGCGTGTACCTGCCGGGCGCGGGGGCGGCGAAGCCCTGGTTGATGACCGCGTAGCCGTCGTAAGCCCCCAACGCTGGAACCGGGAACGTAGGCAAGGTGATCTCGAAGCCACCCGCGAACCGCTGCGGGTCGAACTGCGCGGCGGGCGGCACGGCACGGCCCGCCGCGTCCGTCAGGCTCTCGGCGAGCCAGTCCCGGCCCTGCGGCCTATCCAAACAGGTCCTGGGGACCTCCTGCGTATTGGCGACGTGGTAGTGTAGCACGATGGGTTCGCCCTGGGTGACGGTCGCCGGGCTGTCGAGCGAGACCGTCAGTTGCAGCGGCGACGGCCCCGCCTGAGCGACAGACGGTGTGCCGAAGGCGAGCAGCGCGGCGGCGGCGAGAGTCGCCTGGGCCAAACCTGTCAGGCCCGGAAGGTGTTTCATTTTCATTTTTGAGTTTTTCCTCATGGCAGGCTCCTCGTTGCCGTGGCACCGGCCTTCGTGACGGTGTACGTGCCTGTGTTCGTTGTCGCGCCCGGTGTCACGGTGCGAGTGATAGTAAAAGGGGAATGGTTGTCCGGCCCCGGTATCGGCACTCCCGTCTGCTGGGTCGCAGCGTCATCGAACAGAAGGCTCTGCGAGAGGTGCCAGGAAGCACTGTTGTAAGGTGTCATAAACCCTCCCACGGGAGGAGACAGTGTATCAAGGGCTTGACCCTTACTCGCGTCTGTCGAGTTGAAAAGCCCCTTATCTGGAGTTGGGTTGCCGTATATCCCGCCAGTGGTAGGATTAATGATGTTTACCGGCGGACTTGGCTCGGTGTAAAACATATGTCCGTTTTGTACGGGGTAATTGCCGCTGTTGTTGCCGCTGAAGTCAAGCAGCTCATACATCACAACATTACTGACGGCATCCCCAATGATGCCGTCGGTGGACGAGAAACTGTAGTGGAAGTACAGCGTCCCTGTCGTGTTGTCGGCAACGATGGGAGGCTCAAGGTTGTTGGCACCATCTGTCCAAGACGACAACCTGAAGTTGTACGGCTGCGCGTGGACTTTGATGGTGATGGGGCCGACGGAGGCGCCCGCGCCGTACCCACCGACGTACATACTCTGCGTGCCGGAAGCGGAGGCCGACAGACTCAGGCTGACCGTGAACGAACCGCCTGATTGCTGCACATACTTCACGCCGTTCGGAGGGGCTGAGGTGCCGATCGGCGAATAGCCCGGAAGGGTGGAGGTCGTCGGGGCGTCGCCCCAGCCGTCGTTGGCCTGTCCAGCCTGGATCGGCCCGCCGCCGCTGTTGTCGTTGGCGCAGGCCGTGGAGGACTCCTGGAGCCAGACGCCGGGCGGCGGCGTGTTGTCGTAGGCCATGATGTCCGGGGTCCAGGTCCCCGTGACCGTCACCTGGAGATTGGCTTTGGCGGTGATGGTGCCGGGCAGCCCACCGAAGCAGGGGCCGCCGCTCCAGCCGGCGCCGATCATAGGGATGCTGACGCTGTTGGTAGACGGCAGGGGCGGCGTGAAGGTCTGGAGCATCCCGCCCGATCCGACCATGGCCTGGCCGGAGCCTGTGGTGGTCAGGACCCAGTGTCCGGCGCGGGCGGGCGCGGCGAGGGCGAGCAGGCACAGGGCGATCAGGCTAAAGCTTGGGGAACGGAGCGGAGGGCGCAGGACCGGCGGGAATGAGGCAGCGTGAGCATGGGAGTTCCTTTCGTGCGGCGGCGGTCGAGTGAACAGCGTCGAAACGGCGGCTCATTCTTGGCAGACGGAACAAAAAAAGCGGAACGCAGTCAGCGGCTCGGAACGCAGTTAGGGCAACTGTTAGACATCGCCCTAATCTGTGGTGCTGGACACCAGTAGAGCAATGGTAACACAAAATACCAGTCCTGTCAACACCTTTTTTTACGATCCATTGTCACGGGGAGTCTTCCACTTCGGTCCTAATC
>CAXUCQ010000149.1:0-2825 GCA_964249295.1 uncultured Armatimonadales bacterium
ATCCCACGCCATCACGGCGGCGGCGAGGTCGGCGGCCAGCGCGCAGGCGTGCGGGCCGTAACCGGTCACCTCCAGGGTAAACCGGGATGGCTCGCCCGCGTTGCCTCTGGCCCCCGTCCGCGCGGTCGCGGTCAGCAGCGCGATGCCGCCGGAGTCAAGGAGCCCGCTGGTCAGCCGCATCCCCCGGCGGCGAACCGGTGCGCGCGCCAGCCGGGCGGCGCCGGTCCGTACGGCCGCCGGCACCCCCGGTGGCCGTCCCCGCCCCGCATAACCGGCCGCCCGCTCTTGCGCTACCGAGCACGACCGGGGGTCACCGGTCGCGCGCCCCCGGCCCAGGCCCCCGCGCCCGAGTCGCCTGAGCAGCGCCTGATCGGCGAGGCCACAAAGGAGTACAAGGACCTCGACCGGCGGGCGGGTCTCAAAGACAAGAACCCTGAGTACCTGAGCAAGAACGAGCGCGGCGCCGTCCTGAGCGGCATCCTGGACACGGCGGACGATAGCGGCCAGGTCCACTTCGGGCTGAACGAGCCGGACAAACAGGTCCCGGACGCCCTCCATCCGGTCCTCCAGAGTCGTCTGGATGACCAAGTTCAAGTGTATACGGCGCGCAATGCCGAGATCGAGGCCCGGCAGGCGGCGGGTCAGAACCTTACCCGCGACGAGATGCGAGTGCTGACGGCTGGCCCCCCGGCTTCCACTCGGAGGTCTACGCGCTTGACTCGGCGCTCAAGGCGCGCGAACTGCGGACCGGCGTCCCGGTCACGCCCGACGACTTGGGCGAGTTTATGCTGCACAACATCAGCCTGAAAGGTCCCCATAAGGGCCAGGTACCGTTCCGCTGCTTCAGCTGCGACCCGCTCACGGAGGGTGTGTCGCTGATCGGGCCGCTGCTGGACAGTGAGCGTCTCGCTCATGGGGCGCCTCCCCTGCCCGGTCCGTAAGGCTGTGAGAAGGGGTGATCGGCGCGATTGGGAGTGGAGTGGAGTTCGATGAGTCAGAAATTGCTGGTGCAGGAAAAGCCGGCGCACGAGGAGCCGCAGGGCAGCACGGTGCCGTTGCGGGTCGATTTCGACGACCTGGACGTGGCGTGGGGCGGGTCACAGTACCTGTACGACGGGAAGCCGTTCACCGGCGTCACCTACGAGATGCACCCGGACGGCGATCTGGTGGGCGAGCACGAGTACCGGGACGGCTTCTCATACGGCCCTTCGCGCGAGTGGTACGGGCCGGGCGAGCTGCGATATGAGAAGTTCTTCGGCGAGCAGGGCCTGGATGGGATGGCCCGCGAGTGGCACCCGGACGGACGGCCCAAGTCCGAGGCGCTGTACGAGTCGGGCATCCGTCTGTGGGAGAAACAGTGGGATGAGCAGGGCAATCTGACCCGCGACTGGCGGCTGACGGAAGACGACCCGAGATGGGCGGACCTGATGCGGTGGCGCGAGGCTGTACGTGCGGCGAAGGAGCAAGTCGGCGCCGAACGGACCGCCGCCGAGACTGCCCCCTGACCGGAGGCTTCACCGGGAGACTCTGAAGGATTGTCCCATGCATCACACACGCACTGACGGCCGTACCCACACCAAGGTGGCCCGAGGCGCATCAGATTCGGACATCGTGATCATCCCGGAGGTCCCGTGCGTCTCGCTCGACGACTTAGAGGGGACGGACTGGGGCTACCAGCAGACGCTCTGGCAGGGGCAGCCGTTCACGGGGATCGCCTATGAAGAACGTCCTGACGGCAGCCTCATCAGCGAGGCGGACTACGACGACGGCTTCCAGCGCGGCTCCCGTGAGTGGTATCCAGGCGGACAGCCGCGCGAAGACAAGCGGTTCGGCCCCTACGGGCCGGACGGGTTGGCCCGCGAGTGGTACCCGGATGGGCGTCTCAGAAACGAGGCCCTGTACGAACACGGCATCGCGCTGTACGCCAAGGCGTGGGACGAGCAGGGGAACCTGACCCGTAACGACCGGCTCTCCGAGACCGCCCCTGACTACGCCCGGCTGCGGGAGCGCCGCCGCGCCCAGGCCGCGCCGTCGGAGGCGTCGGCATGATGCTGGCCTGCGTGGACGTGGACTACCGGGGCGATGAGGCGTTGGCCGCCTGTCTGCTTTTCGCAGACTGGGCCGACCCCGCCCCCACCGACACGTGGGTCGTCCAAGTCCGCGACGTCGCCCCTTACGAACCTGGCTCGTTCTACAAGCGCGAGCTGCCCTGCCTGCTGGCCGTGCTGGCCGAGGCGCCCGAACCGCCGGACGTGATCATCATCGACGGCTACGTCTGGCTCGGCCCGGAGCGGCGCCCCGGCCTGGGCGCGCATCTGTACGAGGCGCTGGGCCGGGCCACTCCCGTAATCGGCGTCGCCAAGACCCCGTTCGCGGGGACACCCGCCGCGGAAGTGATCCGGGGGGCCGCGACGCGCCCGCTGTGGGTGACGGCGGCAGGCGTGGGCCTCGCGGACGCCGCCGGGCGCGTCCAGGCCATGCACGGGGCGTTCCGCCTCCCCACGCTGCTGAGACAGGTGGACCAGTTGTGCCGCCGGTCCTGGCCGGTCGGGCCGAGCGCCTCGCCTTCTCCCCTCGGCGCGGAAGGCGGGGCGGCGCAGGTTCGTTGAGACCGCCCCGGCCTCGCTCACCCGGTCGGCGGGTTCGGGCCGGTGAGCGGCGAATGACGTTCTGGCGGCGACCCGCCCGGCGCTGTCGGGGATGACGATGCAGGCAGACTTGGACGGGAAGCAGATACTGACACTGGAGGCGTTCCACCGGCAGATCGCCGGGGCGCTGGATTTCGGGCCGCACTACGGGCGGAACCTCAACGCCCTGTGGGATAT
>CAXUCQ010000149.1:2835-7034 GCA_964249295.1 uncultured Armatimonadales bacterium
CGGGCGCGGCACCCGCGCGTCGGCGGTCCTGAGACACCGTGCTACGCGCCCGGCACACCTCGTCTGGCGTGACTCGGCGGCGTCACGGGCGGGGATGGGACGGGAAGCGTTCGACATGGTCGTCGAGGTCCTGCGGTCCGCACAGGAGGAGGACGCAAGATTAGGGCGGCAGGCGCGCTTCACTTACAGTTTGGTCTGATGACACGAGAAAGCAGCGTGGGGACGCCGCGACGGGCTGGCGGATCGGATTATCCACGGCCCTGACCTTGGAGGTTTTCATCAATGTTGGATGCCGCCGAACTGCGCCGGATCGTCGTCAACGAGTTCGCCGGTCAGTACCTTCCAGACGCGCTGCCGCCCGAGTGGGGCCGGGAGTTCCTCGAGAGCCGCCTGCCCCGTATGGCCGTCGCCTCGGCCGCCCGACTCCGACAGCGGGTGGGCCGGGATGACCTGGATGCCCTTGCTGCTGTCCTGGAGGCGGCCTCTGACAACCCGCACGATCCGCTCGTGGACGCCCTGTGCGGCGTCAACATGGTGGACTGGCAGGACGCGCCGGGAGGGTGGCGTGTCCTGCAGCGGCTGCTCGGGCTGATTCACCAGGGCCTCCGGGAAGGCGTGGCGTTTGTCCCCACCGGGGGGCCGTGATGCGCCCACCGGACACGGCCCTCATACAGCGGGCGGAAGACGTGATCGAGAACGAGTTCGCCGCGTACTACCTGGCCGACGAACTACCCCCGTTGGGCGGCGAGGTGTTCCGGCAGCATCTGCCCGCTCACGCCTCCGCCTCCGCCCAGCGGCTGGGCTGGGGCGTCCCCGATCTGGTCCCCGCCCTGGTCGCCGTCCTGGAGCGGGTCGCCGCCGACCCCCGCGCCCCGCTCGTGGCGCGGCTGTCGGAGGCGTCGGTACTGGAGTGGACGGACGAGGACGCATGGCCCATCTTCCAGGAGATCGTCACGCAAATCGCACAGAGCCTACAGCCGCCGGGCGCGTAGCACGGTGTCTCAGGACCGCCGACGCGCGGGTGCCGCGCCCGTAGAGCGCGGGACGCGAGGACATCAACTTTGGGGAGTGACGAAGATGGCACAGAACCAAGGCGACACAGTGGGATTCTCTACCGATACAGCGACGATCTGTCTCTTCGACCCGGAGGCTCTGGCACACCGCCTCGAAAGCCCCGCTGATTGGTGGTCCGACCCTGACGCAGAGATCGAAGAGGTCAACGCGGGCAACGCCTTGTTTGTTGATCTCGGCGCCGACGGCCATTACGAAGCGCACCTGCGTGAGAAGCCAACGCGGGGGACTCATGGCGTTGTCGCCCGTATCAGATGCGTCTCCGGTCATCTGTTCATCGGCGCAGGTGAGGACGTCGTCGCCGACGGCTACACTCCCGATGCGGCTCTCGGCGGCGCGCTCCTTGATCTTGCGCGCGGCACCTACGAGGTCGCCGTCAGCCGCAGCGGGCCGGGTGACTTAGAGGTCTCGATCAGGCCGGGGGCGGGTGAGGCCCGCAATGCGTTTGCCGATTCGCCGAGTTTGTGACAGTTTGGAGTATCTAGGGCGGACAGTGCAAGGGCGCGGACTACCAGCGCGTACCCCGATTACGGGTCGGGCGGGGCGTTGCAGTGCCTAGACAGGACCAGCGGTTTCGAGGACTTCTTGGTTTACGACCTGGCCGACGACTACGGCGCCAAAGACGGGGCCGCCGCTGCGCCCCTCGCTCTCGGAAGAGTTCCGACCGCCCCGGAGACACACGCCCTATGTCCGTCATCGTCATGATCGTCAAAGACCCGGCTGACCTGAACCAAGTCACCATGGCGGTGCGCCGCGCCACCGGAGCAGGCATCGGGCCGGTCCGCCAGCGCCTCCAGGCCGGACAGCCCATCTTCGAAGGCGAGTTGTTCACCAACGACTACGACGCGCAGGCTCACACCCTGCGCCGCCTCCTCGACGAAGTACCCGGAACGGGCGCCCGCCTGAAGATCTACGAACTCCCCGAAGAGGAACGATTCCCCTCGCCGCGGCAGCGTGAGATCTCGGCGCGGGTGCTGCAAAACATCCTCGACGAAGCCGACCGGGAGGGGGAGCGCCAGTCAGGCCTCGACGCCGATGACGGTGACGCCTGACTAGGCCCGCGCGGTGGGCGTGCGTTTGACGACGCCGGATGTCCGGTGCGCGATGGCGACACGGCGGGCGTGACCTCATCGGAGTTAGTGGCTTTCGGCTGGCGCGACAGGGTGCGTGAAGCACAAAAAACCTGACGGAGACGGAAGATATGACAGATCGTGACCTACCGGAGCCGCTCGCCCATGTACTGAAGACGTACTGCAACGTCAACTACCTCGCGGATGACTACCCCGTTAGCTTGAGGCGCTATTTAGAGAATCCCGGGTTCCCGGCCCGTGCTGCCGATTTTCGGACACAGCTGGCGCGCGCAATTTTATGCCATACTATCACGCCCGCGCAGTACGAAACGTTGACCGACGATGATCGGGAGTCACTGGAGGATGTCGAACAGGCCCTCCGCGTCTTTTGGCGCGATCTGTACGGGGATGAGCAGGTCTCTGGAAGCGGCCCGGCGTGAGTTAAGAAAACCCCTTATGAGAAAGCCGCCGTCACCGAACTACTTGGGGAGCGTGCTCCGGCGCTACTGCCATGTGGGGGTGTACGGCGACGGCGACTGGCGCGCAGCGTTGGACCGTGAACTGTACCACCCAGCCTTCCCTGACCGCACCCGTCAGTTCAAGGCAGAGCTGGCCGAGGCCATCCTGCGCGGGACGATCACGACCGCCGAGTACGAGACGCTGACCGGTGAGGAGTTCGACAGCCAGGATGAGTTGTCCCAGTGGCTGCGCGAGTTCTGGCGCGACCTGTACGGGGACGAGCCGATACCCACACAGGGGCGTGAGGGCGCGGCGGGGTAGGAAGCCGGGGCGGTCAGCCGCCGGGCGTTCATGCTGATTCGTACTCCGAGTATGGGTCGGACGGCGCGCTGCAGTGCCTGGGCAGGACCGACACCTCCGACCCGGCCAAGGCCCTCGGCCTGGCCGACGACTTCGCCCGCAAGCCTCGATGAAAGAAGGCCCTCTATGGACGCCGACCAGGAATACCCGAGCATCGTCGTTTTCGCCGTGCGGCACCTGATGGACCTGCACGCGGCCCGCGCCGACATCACCGACGCCGACATCGACAAGGCCGTCGGGGTCGCCCGCGCCCTGTACCCCGAAGTCTTGGACGACACGCGCGCCCGGTGGCTGCGGCGCGACACCGAGTACGTCCTGGACGACCGCTGGGACGCGCTCAAAGACAAGAAAAACAAGGGCCGCCGCGACGAGATCATCCGGGGCGCCCTCCGCTGACCCCGTCAGGGGTTCTCCGCTTCCACCACCGGCGGCAGGGCGGCCACGAGCCGGGCCGTCTCGACGCTGACCGTGACGACCCGGCGGACGAGGCGGGCGATGTACTCGGGGTCGGCGGCCCGGTTGGGGTCGCTGGTGAGGCCGCTGCGCTTGTCCGTCGAGACCTGGTACTGGTCGATGACCCATTCGAGGGCGCTGCGGCTGCCGAGTTTGTAGTCGAACGCTTGGGGCGGGATGCCGCCCAATGTCAGCGCCTCGTTGACGGCCAGCGACGTTTTGTCTTTGCTCAGCCGCATCTTCGAGACGCGCCACGTCCACGGCACGTCCTTGTTGACGATCTGCGTCAGCGGGTACTCGTCGGCACCCTGGTAGCCGACGTGCAGGGCGGCGAGTTGCTGGCCGATGGTGACGAAGGTCTGGAAGGAACCCACCTCCCCGCTTCGCTGGGGTCCTCCCGAAGCGGGAGGATTTGCGAGTGGAGGGCATGACGCATGCGCCGCCAATCCTCCCGCTTCGGGAGGACCCTGCGCAGGGAGGAACGACCGGAGCAAGGAGGTGGGTTCTTCCACCAGCGGGATGCGGGGCAGCTCGCGCTTGAGGTTCTCTTTGTAGCGTTCGCGGTACTGCGGCGAGTGCAGCAGGGCGTAGACGTAGTGGAAGATGTCGCGCTTGGAAACGTCGGGGCCGTAGTGGGCCTGGAACTGCCCCAGCGCCCAGTCCGTGATGTTGTCCCGCCGTACCTTGCCATCGGGGGGGTAGGTGTAGAGCGGGAAACATTGTGCTGGATCAGCAAAGAAATTCAAGTCAGTCGTTTCACTAGATGCTAGACAAGAGAACGGCTTC
>CAXUCQ010000150.1:0-6416 GCA_964249295.1 uncultured Armatimonadales bacterium
GGGGCGGGGCATCTTTCCGTCGGGCCGGCGCCGGTCCGTCTGGGCTGCGGGACCGTCCTGACTCTGCTGTCGGCGGCTCTGACGCTGAGGCGGGGCGGGCGCGGGGTCACGCGCCACACGCTGGCGATCTCCCAGGTCTTCATGTCGATGCTGCTCGGGCCGCTGCTGGGCGGGCGCTGGGACTGGCACTTCCACGTCTTCGGCACGCTCGCATTTCTGGCGCTCTACCGTGACTGGCGTGTGCTGCTGTCCGCCGGCGGCGCGGCACTGCTGCTCCCGCTCCTCAGCGGCTTCAATCGTGACGTGTGGGATTGGGCCGAACAGATCGTCGGGGTGACCGCCGAAGACATCCTGCTGGTGTTCTTCTGCCGGCAGAGCGTCCGTGAGATGCGCTGGCTGGCGGAACGCCAGTCGCTGCTCCAGGCCACGGAAAGTCTCGTCGGCGAGTCGTTCGCCAGACGGGACTCCTCGGAGGAGGCGCTGCGGGTCGCCCATCAGCGGCTGGCACAGATCCATCAGGAGTGGCAGGACGGCGCCCAGCGCCGCGCCGAAGAACTGGCCCAGGCCAACGACGCCCTGCAGCGGCACAACTCCGTCTTCCGGGCGCAGCAGGAGGCGACGGCGGATGGCGTCCTGATCGTCAACGAGGACCGGGACGTCGCCTCTTATAACCGCCGCTTCTGTGAGCTGTGGGAGGTGCCCGACGGCCTGATGACCGCCGACGAGGATTGGACTCTGCTCCAGCACGTCCTGTCCCGCGCCAGGCACCCGGAATCGTTCCAGGCGCTGATGGCCCGCTGCTACGAGAACCCCGGCGAACACGCCAGGGATGAGGTGGAGCTGGTCGATGGGCGCATCCTCGAGCGCCACACGCAGCCGATCTTCTCCGACAAGCATCAATACTACGGGCGGGTCTGGTATTTCCGCGACGTCACCGACCGCAAGCGGGCCGAGGCCCAGATCGTGGGGCTGAACCGCGAATTGTCGCGCGTCAACGAGGCGGTCACCCAGGCGTATGACGCCACCATCGAGGGCTGGAGCCGCGCCATGGATCTGCGCGACAAAGAAACGGAGGGCCACTGCCGGCGCGTGACCGAGCTGTCGATGCGCCTGGCCGTGGCGATGGGGCTGTGCGGCGAGGAGCTGATTCAGATGCGGCGGGGCGCCCTGCTGCACGACATCGGCAAGATGGGCGTCCCCGACCACATCCTGCTCAAGCCCGGCCCGCTGACCGAGGACGAATGGCAGATCATGCGCCTCCATCCGCAGTACGCCTATGAGATGCTCTCGCCCATCTCTTTCCTGCGCCCCGCACTGGACATCCCCTGGTGCCACCACGAGAAATGGGACGGCTCCGGCTACCCGCGCGGCCTCAAAGGCGGGCAGATTCCCCTGACCGCCCGCCTGTTCGCCCTGGTCGACGTCTGGGACGCCCTCCGCTCCGACCGGCCCTACCGTAAGTCGCTGTCGGAGGACGAAGTGCGCGCCCACATCCGCGCCCTCGCCGGCGCCCATTTCGACCCCGAGATCGTCCCCATCTTCCTGTCCCTCGTCGCGCCCGATGGGCAGACCGGGCGCGACGCCCTGTTCTTCGGCGGAGACCTGTTTCCCGCGTCGGAGACGCTGGCCGAACTCCCCTGGGCGGCGTGAGGCGCTCAAGGGAGTTCGGCGTCACGACGCGCCCGGCACGAGATGTGGGAAGAACGTGGCGAAGACGAGGTAGATGTTCAGCAGGGCGATGACCGCCGCCAAACTCCAGCCCAGTGCCTTCACCGCCGCGTTGTTGACGAACGGACCCATCTTCCTCCGGTCACTGGTGAACTGGACCAGCGGGATGACCGCGAACGAGAGCTGCACGGACAGCACCACCTGGCTGAAGATCAGCAGCCGACTCGTCCCGTGCGGGCCGGCGAGCATGGTGATGAAGACGCAGGGGACGATCGCGATCAGGCGCGAAATCAGGCGCCGCAGCCAGGGGGCGATCTTGAAGTGCGTGAAGCCTTCCAGGATGACCTGGCCCGCCATCGTCCCGGTGATGGTGGAGTTCTGGCCGGACGCGAGCAGGCCGACGGCGAAGATCGGTGTCGCCAGCCCCACGCCCAGCAGCGGGGTCAGCAATTTGTAAGCCCCGCCGATGTCGCCGACCTCGTGGTGTCCGGTGCGGAAGAACGCCGCCGCCGCCAGCACGAGGATGGCCGCGTTGACCAGCAGCGCCAGCATCAGGGCGATGGCGGACTCGGTGTAGGCGACCTGGATGGTGTCTTTCAGCTCCGCGAACGAGCGGCCGAAGCGCCGGGTCTGGATGATGGACGAGTGCAGATAAAGGTTGTGCGGCATGACCGTCGCGCCCAGGATGCCCAGCGCGATGTAGAGCATGGCCGGGTCGCGGACGATCTGCGGGCGCGGGGCGAAGCCGTGCAGCGCCGCCAGCCAGTTCGGGTGGGCGTAGGAGAGTTCCAGGGCGAAGATGACCATCATGGTCCCGATCAGGGTCATGATGAGGGCCTCGATCCACCGGAACCCGCGCCCCTGCAGCAGCAGCACGATCAGCACGTCCGCGCCCGTCAGGATCACGCCCAGAGTCAGCGGGATGTGGAACAGCAGGTTGAGCGCGATGGCCGCCCCGATCACCTCGGCGACGTCGCAGGCGACGATGCCGACCTCGGCGGACAGCCACAAGGTGACCGCGACCGGGCGGCTGTAAGCGTCGCGGCAGGCCTGCGCCAGATCGCGCCCCGAGACGATGCCCAGCTTCGCGGCCAGCGCCTGCAGATAGATCGCGGTGAAGTTGGCGAGCAGCACCACTGACAGTAGGGCGTAGGCGTAGACGGCGCCCCCGGCGATGTCCGTGGCCCAGTTGCCGGGGTCCATGTAGCCGACGGCGATCAGGAAACCTGGCCCGACGAACGCCAGCAGCCGCCGCCAGAAAGGGCCGCCCTCCGGCACCAACACGGAGCGGAACGCATCCGGCATACTGGGGCCGGAGAGCGGCCTGTTCCAACCGTCGTCCTGTGGTTCTTCGATCCCCTCGAACGGGGTTTCGGTCGTGCTCATAACGGGCGTGATTTCCTACGGCGTTTTCTGGACCGACGCGGGCTGCGCGCCTTCGGGGGCGGCCGCCACCGGCTGGACGAAGACGTTCTGCGCGGCCTGTGGGCTGACGCGCTCCTCCCGGCCCGCGACATCCAGGCGCAGCGGGCCGCCGAACGGCTCGCGGTAGCGGACTTGTACCATCGCCCCCGGACGCAGGCCGCGCTCCCCGAGGTAGCGCAGCAGGGCGGCGTCCTCGTCCGTGACGCGGCGCACGGTCACGCGCGCCCCGTCCGATTGGGCCAGCAGCGTCTCGGTCACGGGCGGGGGGATCCGCCCGTCACGGGTCGGGATCGGGTCGCCGTGGGGGTCGAACGACGGGAAGCCCAGCATCCGGTCGATGGTGTCCTCGAACTCCTCGCTGATGTGGTGTTCCAGACGCTCGGCCTCGCTGTGGACCTGCTCCCAGCCGTAGCCCAGGCTCTGGGTCAGGTAGACCTCCAGCAGCCTGTGGTGCCGGATGACCTCCAGGGCGATCTGCGACCCCAGCGCGGTCAGGCGCACCGGCTGGTAGGGCGTGTACTCGATCATCTGGTGCGTGGACATCTGGCGCAGCATCTTGGTGACGGCGGGGGCGCTGACGGCCAGGTGCGCCGCGATCTCCTGCGGCGAGGCCCCCCGCCCGTACACATCGATCTGGTAGATCACTTTGAGATAGTTCTGTACGGCTTCCGATGTGAGAAAGAGTGGCTCCATGCGTGTCCTCTAAGGCAAGACTTGGATGAAAACTATTTTTAACCGGGGTTAATTATGGCACATAATCGTCTTTTCTAAACCAACGTGCTGCGGAGATCCCGTTGGTAAAGCAACGGCCCCGCCACTTGTGGAGTGGCGGGGCCGTGTCGGAGCAAGATTCTGTGGAGCCGTTCAGCGTCTGTCATGGCGGTAATCGCCGCGCGCGCCCTGGAAGACGCGCGCGCGCCGCGCCCCGTAGCCGGCGTGAACGTCACGGTCGCCGGACCCTTCCCCGCCGCGCGCATAGCCAGACCCTACGCCCCGGAAGGAATGCCCCCGGTCGGCGTAAGCCCCGCCGTACCGGAAATGGTCTGGGTGGACCACCACATAGTCGTGGTACGGCTGCCAGCCGCTGAAGGATCGACCGCCGACCTCGAAGGTCAGTCCCACGGAGGGCAGGAACACGCCCCCGGCGACGAAGTCACGGCGCCCCCAGTAGCCGCCCCGGACGATGACGTCGGGCGCCCAGCCGATGGACACGAACGCATCCCAGCTCGGGGCCACGCCCAGGTAGACGGGCCGCGCGGGGTGGAAGTCGTCCGAGAACGGGTACCAGCGCGCGCCCGGCACGGCGGCGTTCTCCAGGAAGCCGCCGCGCGGGATGTACAGGACGGGGGCCGCGCCCGTGTTGATGAGATACGTGGTGCCGTCGGTGGACTCCGCGAACTGCATCACGTACAGGTTGTTGCCCACAAACGGGACGACGATGGTCTCTCCGACGGTGTCATAGAGTTGGTAGCCGTTCTGGTCGAAGACGGCCCGCGTGAGCGGCACCCGCTGGTTCTGCGGCACCTCGCTCCACTGGAAGACGGTGTCCTGGCCGGCGTCGGCGGGCGCACCGACGGCGCTGCCGCTAAGGCCGGTATCGACAGGCGGCGCCATCGTTCCGGGCGGCGCGGCAAAGGACGGCGCGGCGAGGCCCAGCAGCGCCAGGACGGGAGTGATGCCGGCGGCCCGCCGGACGGCGCCAGAGATCGCGTATGATTTTTGACTGCGTTTCATGGTGGTGTGATCAGGAAAGATCGGCAGACCTTCCCTTCTCCTTGTCTTGCTGGTTGTGTCGTACCCATTAGAGACGAAAGAAAAAGCCGGTGTGTTCCCGGCAGTCGAGTCGCTCCGGGGCATGAGGCACGAAAAAAGGGGGCGCATTGTGCGCCCCCTTTGATGAGTCAGTTGATGAGTCAGTGTGTTCAGCCGCGCTCGGCGATCGGTGTGACTCTGAAATCGCGCGGGCCGGTGTAGACGGCACGGGGGCGGATCAGGCGGTTGTTGCCGAGCTGCTCCAGGACGTGGGCGGTCCAGCCGGCGACGCGGGACACGGCGAAGACGGGGGTGAACAGGTCCGTCGGGATGCCCAGCATGTGGTAGACCGAGGCGGAGAAGAAGTCGACGTTGGCCTTGAGCGTGGTCTTGCCCTTGGCGGCCAGCGCCGTGTCGGCGGCCTGCTGGACGCGCTCACTGATCTCGTACCACTTGGCGTCGCCCGTGGACTCGGCGAGCTGGCGGGACATCTCGCGCAGTGAGATGGCGCGCGGGTCGAGGGCGCGGTAGACGCGGTGGCCGATGCCGGGGACCTTTTGCTTGTTTTCCAGCATCTGCGTCACGACCTGGTCGGCACGGTCGGGGCTGCCGATCTTTTCGAGCAGGCGCATGACGTTGACGTTCGCGCCGCCGTGCAGGGGTCCGGCCAGCGCGCCGATGGCGCCCGTCACGGCGCTGTACATGTCGGACTCGGTCGCGGCGATGACGCGGGCGGCGAACGTCGAGGCGTTCAGCTCGTGGTCGGCGTGCAGGATCAGGGCGACGTCGAGGGCATGGGCCGATGTCGCGTCCGGCTCTTTGCCGGTCAGTTGGTACAGGAAGTTGGCGGCGGTCGACAGGCCGGGCTTGGGCGCGACGGGGTCGCCGCCCTTGCGCAGACGGTCGAGGGCGGCGACGACGGTCCCCATCTGCGCGGTCAGGCGGATCGCCTTGCGGCGGTTGGCGTCGGGCGACTCGTCGCCCGCATCCGGGTCGTACAGCGCCAGCAGGGACGTCACGGTGCGCAGTGTGTCCATGGGGGCGGCGGCTTCGGGGAGCTGTTCCAGGATCGACACGACGCTGTGGGGCAGTCCGCGCTCACTGTCCAACTGCTCGTTCAACTCTGCAAGCTGGCTCTGGGTCGGCAGCGCGCCGTGCCACAGCAGAAACACGACCTCCTCAAACGTCGTGTTCTGGGCCAGGTCGTGGATGTCGTAGCCCGCGTAGATCAGTTTGCCTTCGCCGCCGTTGACGTCGGTGATCGCGGACCTGCCCGCGATCACGTCTTCGAGTCCTTCGGTGAAATCCTTGTCGCCGTCTGCCATGGGGTGGGGGTTCCTCGGTGTGAATGTTTGGCGGGCGTCGCAGAGTGAACAACAGATTGAACACTCCGCGTCCGCGCAACGCACCATTCTACCCAGTTCCGGGGGACGGTGTCAAATGCGGCGGCGACGGCGCCGGGCGGGCCTGCTCCCCGGACGGCGTCTCAGGCGACGGCGTCTCGGGGGGCGTGCGGGGCGCGGCGCCGGGCCCAAATACGGCGCCCGACCACGTCGGGCCGCCGCCGGCAC
>CAXUCQ010000150.1:6426-7008 GCA_964249295.1 uncultured Armatimonadales bacterium
CCCCACCCCCCCCCCACCCCCCCCCCCCCCCGCCCCCCCCGCCGCCCCCCCCCCCCCCCCCCCCCCCCCCCCCCCCGCCCCGCCCCCCCCACGCCTCTTTGTTCTTCCAATTAGTTCAGCGCTTCCACCGCTTCGGCGATCCGGGCGACGCCTCTTTGGATGTTCGCCAGCGAAGTCGCATACGACAGCCGGATATTCGCATCCGCGCCGAAGCCGGAGCCGGGAATGACGGCGACTTCGTATTGTTCCAGCAGATACGCCGCGAAATCGTCCGAGCCGCCGATGGTGCGGGGCGCGTCGCCGTCCCAAAGTCCGGCGACCGACATCTTCGTGCCGCAGCAGTCACAGAAGCCGATCATGGCGCGTCGGCCGTTCTTCATCACCGTGCGGGTGGCGGACCGCATCTCTTGTTTGGCCTTGCAGCGCACGCAGTATCCTTGCAACGTTGCTCCTCTGAGGTGTTTGTGTGTCAAGAAGGCTTGATAGGACGGGAGCGGTTCGGGGTCGCCGCAGGCCGGGGAGGGATCGGGTCCGCCGGCGCAGAAAGCACAACCAGCGGAGTATAACACAGGTGTGGAGAGC
>CAXUCQ010000151.1:0-6952 GCA_964249295.1 uncultured Armatimonadales bacterium
CAGCTCCACGGCGAAGGTCAGCATCATGTTGAACAGCAGCTTGCCCGCGTAGACCGCCGTCGGCGGGGCGGCGAGGCGCAGCGCGGGGGCGGTCCCGGCTTCCTCCTCACGGACGAAGGCGCGGGCCAGGCCGGACAGCGCGGCGAACAGCAGCACGATCCACAGCAGCGCGGCCTTGACGTCGCCCGTCACGAACGTCGTCCCGAGCGCCCCCGAGACGGCGACCAGGGTCGTGACCGCGAACAGCAGGACGGCGCCCAGGGCGTGCCGGGTGCGAAGCTCGATCCGCACGTCCTTCCGAAAGATCGCCCACGCGCAGCCGATCCAGTGGGTTGTGTTATGCACGTCTTCCAAAGGGCGCACGCCGCGCGCCCCTACTCCGTCGGCCCCACGTGCAGGCGGAGATCGGCCCAGCGGTCGGCTTCGGCGGCGTCGTTGGTGGCGAGCACGGCCAGGCCGCCATTCTGCCGGTGGGCGGCGAGCGCGGCGTCCACGGCCTCGATCCCGCGCGCGTCCAGGGCCAGAGTCGGCTCGTCCCAGACCAGCAGGGGCGGGTCGCCTAAGCGCGACACGGCCAGCTTCAGGCGCTGGCGCAGCCCCGACGAGTAGGCGCCGACCGGGTCGCCGCCGCGCGACACGGCCAGCCCGAACTGGGCCGTCAGTCCGTCGGCGGCGGCGCGGGGCAGGCCGCGCAGTCGGCGGAAGAATTCGAGGTTCTCGTCGCCGGTCATCTCGGCGTACAACTGCACGTCGGGGGCGGCGTAGCCGAACGCGGGGAGGGGGCCGACACGGCCCGCCTCGGGGCGGATCAGGCCCACGATGATCTTCAGCAGCGTGCTCTTGCCCGCGCCGTTCGCCCCCGTCACCACCAGCGTTTCGCCCGGCCCGAGGCGGGCGCTGAGATTGTGGAAGAGGACGCGCCGCCCGTAGGCCATCGAGAGACTGTCCAATTCCAGGGCCGTCATGTGACCTATATTATACCAGAGCGTCGGGTCGAAAACAAGGCGGACGGGCGCCTTTGTGAAAGTTATCACGGTCTCGCCGCGCGCGGGGATGCGCCGACCGGGCATTGCCCGAACGGGGCATGGGTGCTATAATGACCCAGAATTGGAACCCCCCCTGAGAAACTCCGTACATTTGCCGATAATCGACTCACGGGCCAGGCGGGTGAGGCGAAGATGAGTCGTGGACTCGCCCAAAGGCTTGCGATCCTTCTGTTGACCGTCCTTCTGGCGCTGGGCGGCGCGCTGCTCGGCGTCGTGATGCGCGGCAGTCGGCGCGAACGCCGCGTGCCGCAGGCGGTCGTCGCGTATCTGGACGTGGGGAACGGCGACTGCACGCTGATCCGCGACCCCAACGGGACCACCGTCGTGGTGGACGCGGGCGGGGCGGCCTCGGCGGCGCACGTGGTCCGAGTCCTGCAGCGGTTCCATGTGCGGACCATCGACCTGCTGATTCTGTCCGCACACGGCGAGAGCAGTATCGGCGGCGTGCCGGAACTGCTGGCGGCGTTCGCGGTGCATCAGGTCTGGGACAGCGCCGGGGAGGGCCGGGGCGCGGCGCGTCAGGCGGCGTTGGAGGCGATCCGAAGGCGCCATGTCCCTTCGAAGATCGTCCACGCCGGGGACGACCTGCAGATCGGCTCCCTGATGTTCTGGAAGGTGCTGTGGCCGCCGGAGCACGGCCCCGCGACCCGGCGGGACGGCCTGATTCTGGGCATGGATTACGGCCAGACCCGCTTCGTCTTCGCGGGCACGGCGTCCGCGCTCGCGGAGGGCGCGCTGGTGGCGGAACAGGGGACCGACCTTGGCTGCGCGGAGCAGTGCAGCGACCTGGTCCTGCAGGCGCCGCGCGGCGGGGCCGGCGACGGGACCTCGGCGGAGCTGCTGCGGAGCGCGGCGCCGTCCGTCGCGGTGGTCTCGGATGACGGCACGCTCGGTCACCCCGCCGGCAGGACTCTGCACCGGCTCCAGGCGGCGGGGGCCGAGATCCGGCGCACGGACACGATGGGGACCGTGATCGTGCTGGTCGATGGCCGCCACGCCCCCGTCGTGACGGAAGAACATCTCTGAGCGTGGCGGGCCGGGACGCACCGACAACACTATCATGCAAGTCATCGCACCACCCCGTCTGGGGGACATTCTGGTTTCGCTGGGCGTCATCACCGCCGAGCAGTTGGAGGAAGCCCTCCACGTCCAGTCCTCCACACGCCAGCGCCTCGGCTCCGTGCTGATGAACAACGGCTGGGCGACCGAGGAGGAGATCACGCGGGCGCGCGCCGTCCAGATGGACGTGCCGTATGTCGCGCTCGGCCGGGAGCAGCCGGACGCGCTGATTCTGTCGCTGGTGTCGTTCGAGATCGCCCAGCGCTGCGCGCTGCTGCCGCTCTCGCTGGAGATCCGCGAGTCGGACGGCACGGAGCGGCTCCGGGTCGCCATGGTCGACCCGTGGGACGTCGAGGCGATCGATCTGGTGCAGCGCGAGACGCACAAGCGGATCGAGCCGCTGCTGGCGAGCGAAGGCGCGATGCTGATCGCGCTGGAGCGGTTCTATCGGGACGCCCAGGGCGACGCGCACAGCGCGGCCTTCAGCGACTCCATCGAACAGGCCGGCATGATCGAGGCCGAGCTGGACCGACTGCCGGACGACGCCGACGTCGACGTCAACCCGCTGCAGGGCGACCAGGCGCCGGGCATCCGGTTCGTCAACACGCTGTTCGCCGACGCCATCCGCCACCGCGCGTCGGACATCCACATCGAGCCGAACAAGCGCGAGTTCCAGATCCGCTACCGGGTCGACGGCCATCTGGTCGTCGCCCGCACGGCCCCGCGCCAGTTCCTGCCCGCCGTCACGAGCCGCATCAAGATCATGGCGGAGATGGACATCTCCGAGAAGCGGCTGCCGCTCGACGGCCGGATCGCGCTGCGCCTGGAGGGCAAGAGCGTCGACCTGCGCGTCTCGACCCTGCCGACTCAGTACGGCGAGCGGGTCGTCATGCGTATCTTGGACCGCAGCTCCGCCGGGCTGGCGATGGAGCAACTGGGATTCTCGGCGTCCAACCGCTCGGCCTTCAACCAGCTCATCCGCAAGCCGCACGGCATCATCCTCGTGACGGGGCCGACGGGGTCGGGCAAGACGACCACGCTGTACGCGGCCCTGAACGCGCTGAAATCGCCGACGACCAACATCATCACGTGCGAAGACCCGATCGAGTACGAGCTGGAGGGCGTCAGCCAGTCCAACGTCAACGAGCGGGCGGGGCTGACGTTCGCGCGGCAGCTGCGGGCCATCCTGCGCCAAGACCCCGACGTCGTCTTGGTCGGCGAGATCCGCGACGCGGAGACCGCCGAGATCGCGTTCCGCGCGGCCCTGACGGGCCACCTGGTGCTCTCGACGCTGCACTGCAACGAGGCGGCGGGGGCGGCCTCGCGCCTGCTGGACATGGGCGTCGCGCCGTTCCTGATCGCGAGCACCTTGGTCGGCGTGGTCGCGCAGCGCCTGGTGCGGAAGTTGTGTCCGGTCTGCCGCCGCGAGACCATGCCGGACGTGGACACGCTGTCCTTGTTCCGGCAGATGGGCGCGGCGATCCCGCCCGTGCTGCGCCTGCACGAGCCGGTCGGCTGCGTCCAGTGCGACAAGGTCGGGTCGAAGGGCCGCATCGCCGTCCACGAGGTCATGGTGGTCAACTCTAAAATCCAGCGCCTGACGATGCAGCAGGCGACGACCGAGGACATCCGCAAAGCGGCCCTCGAGTCCGGCATGGTCCCGATGATCACGGACGGCTTGGAGAAGGTCAGCCAGGGGCTGACCTCGCTGGAAGACGTGACGCGAAAGATCGGCATGCCCACGGAGGACTTTGGCTGACAATTCACCGCAGAAGTGGTGAGTCGCCGACAACGGGAGCGCGACACCGACGCCTCAAGACGGGCTACCATTGCTTGCTGCTAAGTCAGGTAGATTAGGAGTGGCCTATTTGCTTCAACCGTCATGCCAGATGATGCAGGGAGGCTAGGCGAGCCACGAAGCCTCGTCAGCACCGGCCACCGACGTGCTGCACCGGGCGGTGGCCGTACAAGAACTGCATATGGGTACACCGTCGCTTAACCGCCTCCAATCCAGCGCTCCTTGAGCTGCTGCACGAACTCGATTGTTGCGCTGATCTGATTACGTGTTTCTTTATCCGGCGGCGCAAGTTGCAGGTAACGCTGATACGCCGCAATAGAGGCATCCGCCTCCGTTTGGCTGTGCTGCAGGTACGCCGTGTTGTAGTATATCATCCCGAGAAGGCGGTATATTCTGGGATCGTTGGGAACACGACGCGCCAAATCTTCCTCGTACTTCACGGCTTGCTGCCGGTCAGCAGAGTCTTTACTGGAATTAAGCACTGCCGCCAAGTGATATTCGACATCATGGTCGTTCGGGTCGCGCTGGAATAGCCGCAAGCCGATGTCTTTCATTTTCGGGTCGGCGTTGTTGTAAGCGTTGCTAACGAACGCAAGCCTCGCGTAATCGTATGTGTTCGGCAGCGAGGCTCTCCGATAAGCTATCGTCAGGTACAGGTTGCCTAAGTCATGTTCGATCTGCGTCTTGTCCAAGGCACTAGGCGTCATCTCAGCCCGATACGCGGCATACGTCAGACCGAACACGGCTTTCGGATCAGTTGGTTTCTGTACTGCCTGGTCCTGATAGTGGTGATATATTGCCTCTGCGTCTTGCCCACCCGCAAGGGATCGATCTATCTGAGCACGAATGTTCTGATAGAGAGTGTCGTCGCCGGACCAAGGAGCATCTAACCAGGCATAATAGCTGGCTATTCTTTTTCGTGCCGCCGCCATCAACTCACTCCGGGACAAAGTTTCTCTGGTCTGTGCTGCCGTTTGTTGCGGAGGCAGCACCCACCCAAGTATGATGACGCATAATGTGACAAGACGTAATCGCCGATGCCTTCTGTTAGTCAATTCCGTCCTCCTTGAGTTCAGCTATAGGCGGGATGGCAGTTGTCTGCCATCCCGCCTATCTTGCGGCACAAGACTACTGCCAGGTGTAGACATACTCCAGCGAGCCTGGGGTATTGATGGAGCCAACGACGACGCCTGAGTAGCCATTGGCGTTGTAGCCATCCCCCTCATAGTTCTGCTGGAACTGACGCCGATAGGCCTGTACGCCAAACGTGAAGGAATGGCCGTACTTGCCCTGCCAACTGCCTTCATCATCACCAGAAGTGTAAACAGTGTCTGCTAGCGACGACGGACTGAATCGGTTGATGCTCGGCAGGAATACGCCGGCTGTGTTACCGGAGTTAATCTCCTCCTGGGTCTCCACGTCTTGCTCAAACTGGCTCTCAGTACCCTGTAGCGTGTAAAGAACAGGGGCAGGCGGACTAGCCAGCCCCAGTTTATAGCCGCCCGCCGACAGAAGACCGATGACGATGGGGTCTGTCTCGGGCTGCGCGACGCCAATCATACCGGCAACAGCCGTGAGAAAGCCACCGGCGGTTTGTTCCGGCACGCTCCAATCGACCTGCCCCGATGAGACACTCACATTAACCTGTCCGCCAGCGGGCTGATCTGTCTCGGAGGAGCCGTACAGGATCGGGGCGACCTCAACACTGCCTCCTGAAGCCTTCCAGCCCTCGACGGGATAGTGCCAGTTGACGGTGTAGGTATTGGTCCCTGTTGCCCCATCGCCAGCAGGGATGCCTAGGGTCGGATTTGCTACCGGGTTGTCCTGAACTGTTAGCGTTAGCGTGGTGGACTTGTTTAGCTCGCTCTCGTGACCGGCTCCAAAGCTCCAGAACCCGAAGTAATCCCCGCCGGCGACAGGTGTGCAGCCGACATCTGTGCCATCCCCGTTCCATGTCCACGACATGATAGGATACGTGAAGTTAACAGCATGGTGAAAAAAAGAGGATTTGCCTATCCACCCACTGTTCCCAGAAGGATCAAAGCCCCAACCGACGGCAGCATCAACGGTCATCGAGCCATCCGAATTGCGCTGATGTAGCCATCGGTCTGATTGAACTCCGTTTGGATCGGCTTGGCCTTTGTAGTAGGAGTCCTCGATGTCGGAGCTGATCGTCACCTCGCGGTTGTCTATCTGGGCGGAGGCGGAGACGCCCGCCTCAAAACTGGCGCTGTCCGCCCCGTCCTGGGCGTACACGGACTCGTTCGAGGCCGACACGCCCACCGACCCCGTGACGCTCACCTGCGCCTGTCCGCCGCCCACCGGGATGCGCCTGAGCACCGCCGTCCCGCCCGTCTCGTAGTCGCCCCCCGTGCCTAGGTATGGGTCCATCCACGACCCGGTGGCGCTCAGGTCGGTGCCGAGGCCGTCTGAGGCCGTGGTCGTGGCGGACAGGCCCGACGGGGGCAGCAGGGACGAGTAGTCCAGGCCGGCACCGGCGTAGACGGAGGTGCGTATCAGCACGTCCAGGTGGTCCGGCGCGGCGCCCGGCCCGTTCCAGACGAAGTCGCCGAGGAAGGGCAGCTGCGCGTTCGAGTTGACGGTCCCGTTGAGGAGTTCGGGATCGCCGAGGTCATTGTAGTAATAGGGACTGTTGTCGATAGAGTTGAAGTTCTGCACCCAGCCGCCGAAGCCGGTCCCCTCCCCGTAGGGGCCGGGGGGATCGCCGAAGAAGCCGGGATAGTAGAGGGGGCAGAAGACACAGGCGACGTACCAGTTGTCCCAGTCCATGTCGCTCGGGTAGGTACACTGGCCGCCGCCGGAGACCACGCAGCTCAGCCGGTAGGAGCCGTCCTGGTTGCTGGACAGGGGGTTGCCGAGCGGGTCCTGAGCCAACCAGTTCTGGTCGGACCCCCACTGTGCGCGCGCGGCGGGGGCGGACAGGCAGGCGAGCAGGGATACCACGCCAAGGGCGCGGGCCTTACAGGCAGCGGCGCGGGCGGAGCGGGGCGGGCTGAGCGGCGCGGGCTGAGCGGCGGGGGCGGCGCGG